>RZYO01000267.1 GCA_009930325.1 Spirochaetia bacterium
AGTGTTTCAACTTTAGCTTTTGAATAAGTTTTCCTTTCTTTTTTAGATAAGGTTCCCCAACAATCCCAACATACTACCGGATGTTCATGAACATAGATACTTTGTTTTGTAGGATGTTTAAAATACTGTGTACATAAAGAACAACAGCTACCGTCTAATATATCTTCTGATATTTGTCCCATAATATTATTTATGTTTTATAATGTTAAATTTAATTTTTCTTATTTAAGCGTTATCCTTCATTTAGTGCATCAAAAATAATCTTTTTGCCCAACTTTGTTCTGGTGTAGAAGAATTTATTTATTCCGAATAAAGCTATAAGTGCACATAGCATAGCTACGCTCTTCCACACTTTCTCAAGCTCAATTTCATAGATTGCAAGCAAAGTCATATTCAACACTGTGTATTGCACTGTGAATACAACTATAAATTTCAATAGACTTTTTTTCACGGTAATCATTTTTATTGGTTAATAGCTTGTGACCGAGGCGGGAGTCGAACCCGCAAAACCTTAGCACCTCTGCTCTGATACGTTTTATTTTTAATGTGGAGTTCCGTTACACTCCATTACGGTTGTCTAGTGTCTACCACTTCCACCACTCGGTCAATTTAAAACCAGCCCACCTCAAAGTTGGCTAAAGGGCTGGTTGTAATCAAAGAACTTTTAGCACCCTCTTTCTTACATTTATTTATAGTCAATGTAAGAGTAGGGTCGTGATAATTAATTGATTTGCACGGTATCCATGTTTCCACTTCGTGTCTTTAGAAATTTTAATTATCTTTGCTGAGAACTCATTTGTGTTGTAAAGGTTCATTTCTTTCTTAGTAATATTCATTCCTTTCTCAAGGGAACAACACAGAAACAGATTACTCTGTTCATCCAATTTTTAAAGTGGTTTTCGATGTTCAGTCCACTATTACTCAAATTTTTAGCACTGAAACTAATTAAGTTTATTCGGCAGTATTAAGCATCAGCAGTTATATAAGGCATAAACGGAGCGGATAAATTATTTTCTCGATTTAAGTAGCGATGCATAGCCCTAATAAAGTGCGGCCCAAATTTATCATCTGTTAAAAGAGTTTCCGCTAATGCGGCTAAATTTACCCTTTTTCCGCAGCAAGCTCCGCTAATTTTTGCTTTAGAATTATTTTCAGGATCTTCGGATAAAGCTATAAAGATTAAAGCGTCTGTTTCCGGATTAAAATTTTCTCCTCGCACTTCTTTTTTTAATAATTCCCTTACTTTGTCAGAAAAGCACTCCGTACTCGTTTCTTTATTATCCATAATAATTGTTTTAAATCAGTATTATTGTTATGATTAGTACATTTATAAAAATAATAGGTATCAGAGTCTTTCAACTTACTGAACTTATAGGACGAGCTGAGATTCGAACTCATCTTAACACCCCTCTGTGACACGCCCAACCTATTATTAATTTATTAATTATTCTAAAATATTTAATACTCGCTCCAAAGCCCAATATTCAGGGTTTATAGCAGTAGTTATTAAAGCCTCTACGCTAAAAAATAAGCTAATACTTAAAATAAAAATTAGTGTAGATAATAAACCCACTGTAAATACAGTAGGATTATCGGGGTCTTCGGTAGAACTCTCGGAAATTATTTTATAAATAAGCTTTATACTTAAAATTATTCCTATAATTAATATTAAAGATAATAATGATCTCGTAATTATAACTACCTGAGCTTGTTTTAGCAATATTGACCAAAGATACTCAGTGGTTGTACCAAGTTTTGCTGCTAGTTGTGCTAATAGTTGTGTTAATTGTTCCATAATTATTTAATCATAGCTTTCAATTCATCTATAGATTTACTAGCAAGAGCTTCATTTTCTTTTGCTGCAATAATACCAAGAATTTTTTGATTATATTCTTTATTAAATGCAGCTTCTTTAGAATTTTTATACTCCTGTTTCTTAACATTAAGGATATCTAATACTATATCAAATTTAAGTTTTAATACTGTATCTTCTTCTTTAAGTTCTTCTAAAAAATCCTCTTCATCTTGCACTTTAATCTCTTTTTTAAGAGATTTTGCCAATTGATTAAGATTTTGTAAAGATAAATCCCACAAATCTTCTGTAGTAAGCGTTCCTCTCGAAGTTGCCCACCTTAATTTTAATCTTGTTGCTTTTGCGTACATATTATTTAAATTTTAATTTTAATTATTCTATTATGAGTACCTTTTACTTTTACAATAA
>RZYO01000268.1 GCA_009930325.1 Spirochaetia bacterium
AATATAGTAGCATCTTTTTTACTTACAAAATAAACATTACTATCAGTTTCTTTTAATAAGTTTTTACTATATTCAGGCAAACTATTATACACAGCTTCTATATTACTCTTTAATTCACTTTCAGTTGTGTTTAAATTGTTTATAATTTTTTTATTAGCAAAGACATTAACTCCTTTAACATCTATTCTATTAACATCCTTCTTTACATCATTAATCATTCTACTATTTTTAGTCATAACACAATTATCATCAACTCTAACACTAAATCCAAAAGACTTCATTATACTATTAACTTCTTCACTATCATTATCACTTCTTATTGCTACCTTATCAATAAGTTTTTTTACTAAATAATCACTTCCCTTAATTGTCTTTAGAAAATTAACCATTCCAGCAACAGCTTGTAATTCTTTCTTTCTATAATATAAAGTATCAACAACTTCATCTGTCAATATATTATTATCAATAAATTTCTCAACTTCACTATCACTTTTATTTTTTAAAAATTCATTAACACTAATTCTCAACTCTCTAAAATCATTTCTTAAATCTTCTAATGTATAACTACCTTTTTCTGAATTTATAGCATACTCATAAAAACTAGAAGCATCTCTCTTTTTTAATAAATCTTCAACTTTACCAATATTTAAACTAACACTAGCAACTTCTTTTTTCTTATTTTCTTTTTCTTTTCTTAATAATTCTCTTTCTTTTTCTTTATTTTTTTCATATAACTGATTTTGATGTTTTTCATAAACACTAGCAAAATACATAAATACAACATTTTCAGCTTCTTTATCATCAAATGTCTTCTTAGCATCTTCATTTAATCTATCTTTATACTTTTTAACAATTGATTTAAAAATATCTTCAGGAAAATCACCCTCTCCATTTTTAACCATTTTTTCAGCTAACATATCTAATTCTTTTTTGTTTTTATCTCCTAAAACTCTATCATAATTTCTAACAGGCTTATCCTTATCAGATTGCTCTTCTTTTTCTTTACTACTATTATTATCTATTTTACTATCTTTATCGCCTGAGTTATCCCCATCACTCACAGCACCATCACTATCACTAACTTCTCCACTCATTTCAATTTTAGCATACTCTTTTGCTAATAATAACAATTGTTTTTTAATATCATTACTACTATTACCAAAACCAAACTTAGCCATAATTTTATCAGCTTCACTAGGTTTTTTTTCTTTATCTCCACTAGAAACCTTACCATTTCCACTAGAACTTCCTTTATTTCCACTAGAACTTCCTTTATTTCCACTAGAACTTTTTTTCATAAATAATTTACTTAAAGCAAATACACAATTAGCAATATTGTTATAACCAGCACTATTTTCACTCATTTTAATATTAAATTTTTCAAATATCTTAGATATAATTCCTTTATTTACTTTATCTTCAACAGAAGACACTTTGTCACCACTTTCTTTTTCTCCTTTAGTATATTCTTTACCATTCTCATCATCATAAACATAAATCCACTTATTACCTTTCTTATATCTCCTTTTATATTTATGCTTAATATCGATAATCTCTCTTAACTCTTTATTTATATCTCTAATTATATCTAAAATATCCATTTATATCACTTCATATATAACATTACATCTTTCATTTATATGAAAAGGTCCTATCGCTTGGTCTATTGTCTTAACCTTTTTACCCTGTTTATATACAACATAAAAATTCTCATCAATAGGAATAGCCTTATCAACACTACCATACTTCTCGTGCAAAGCCCTACTTATATCACTAGTTCTATCATCATCTTGCATTAGTATCCATTTCTTTACTTCTAATCCACTCTGCTTATATCCATCTTGCTCTCCAATCTCAATAGCCCTAGTAGTTTCAGTTCTAACAATAGCCTCTAATCTAGCTTCATTAACATCAAAAACTTCTTTTAATCTCTTCATTCTGTTATCCAAAGTTTCTCCATTGATTAAACTCATACTTAATACTTTTCCAACATCTTCAGCAATGCTGTTATTTATATCTTTAATTAAATCAAAACTATAATTTTTTAAAAACTCTAATTGTCTTTCATTAGCAATTGCATTAAAAACCTTATATTTATTAATCTTCTCTTCAGCATTCATTAATCCTTTACTAAACATTTTTCTAATATAACCAAAGAAAAAAATCTTTAATTTATCTAATTTAAATAAATCTTTTATTCTTTCAAAATTCTTAACTTC
>RZYO01000269.1 GCA_009930325.1 Spirochaetia bacterium
ATTATAAGAAGAGATGATTTAGAAGAAGTTTCTTATCATTCCCCTTGGGGTTGGTATATAGATAATAGGTATGATGGGGGTAGTCATCTTTCTATAAGACCAACTTATGATTTTATAACAGATACATTTTCTAGTACTTTAGCTGTTTCTGGATATACTATTTCTGATACTTTGTCTTATGAAATTTTAGAAATTGATGAATATACTAGGCTTGTTTCTTTTGTTGTTAATATTCCAGAAGCTCAAGCTACAAATTCTATTAATATTTATATGTATCCTTATGATCAAAAATATTCTTCTGCTTATACAGACTATCCTTTTCAATTTGGTTTAGTTCAAGTTACAAAAGGGAATGAATTTTATTCTTTTTCTGGTAGCCCTATACATGAAGATGGGATAAAACCTGAAAATTATTATGAAGAGGATTTATTTTTAAATGAAGAAAACAGATTTACTTTTAGTGCTTATAAAGATATAAATAATTACGATGGATTTTTTAGAGGACTTTTTGCTTTATATGATGAAGAAAGTCCTTTTACTAATTTAATTGAATTTTATCAAAGAGATTCAACATCTGAAATGACTCTTACATTATTTAATAATATTGGTGGTACTGAATTTTCTAATATTTTTTCTGTAGATTCTGGAAATATTATTTATGATTTAGATATAAATGATGAAGGAGATTTTTATAGCATAGAATTATATGCGAACTCTGTATTAAAAGTTTCTGAATCTATTTCCAAATCAGTCTTTGATTTTTATGAAATTGATAAAATTATTTTAGGTAAGGGAAAAAGGGCCAATATATCTAATTGGAATTCTTTTATTTATTATTATGAATATTTAGATAATAGAGTTAATTTTGATATTCCTGATTATGGCTATATTCCAACTCATGATGCAAATTATTATTCTACTTATATTCCAGTTACTTTTAAAACTGAATTAGAAAAAATAACTACTTCTTATAATGAAACCTTAGTTGATAGTAATCTTAGTTTTTTAAATATTCCTGTTAAAGATAAATTTTACAATGATTCTTTTTATGATTCTATAATTGGTTATTGGGAATTAGATTCTGCTGGTTCTTATATTGCTGATTCTTCTGGTAACAACTTGTATGGAACTTCTGTTGGAACTTTATCTTCTGCTTCTGGTATTTATTCTGATTCAGTTGTCTTTGATGGAAGTTCTTATATAGAAATTCCTGATTTTAATTTTGAATCTAAATTTGATGAACTCTCTATGTTTTGTCCTGCAGGTGAATATAACTCTGGTAATATGTGTATGAAATGTGTTGATGAATCTTGGTCTTTTTATGGAGCTGATTATTGTATAACTCCAGAACTTGTTAGCGATGATACTGTTCATCTTGTTTCTGGCAATGTTCTTATTTTGATGGATAGTGGCCCAGATGCTATAAATAATGCTATATTTTATGCTAGTGATGGGGATTTTATATATGTAGGTCCTGGTAATTATAATATTGATGAGGGTCTTAATTTAGATAAAAATGTATATTTAAGAATGACTGGAGATGTTTATTTTGAATAAAAAATTAAATATTTTTTTGTTTCTAATATTGATTTTTATAATGATGCCTGTTTTTGTTTTTGCTGAAACTATTCCTTTAGATTTTTCTGTTACTTTTTGGGTAAATGATAATTCTAATGGTTATGTATCAAAAGCCTTAATTACTAAAAATGAAGAAATTAGAATTGTTACTAATTCTGAATCTAAGGCAGTTTGTTCTATTTATAATGGTGAAAATTGGAATTCAGAAGTTATTTCTTCTTTGCCTTTAATTTCTAATAATTGGAATAATATTTCATGTATTTATGATAAAGGATTTTTAAAACTTTTTATAAATGGTGTTTTAGATAATAATATTTTTTATGGGGTTCCTATAAATATTACTGAAAATAATTTTTATATAGGACATGAGGAATCTTTAACTTATTCAAATTTTATTGGAAGTATAGATGAAGTTAAAATTTTTAATAAAGCTTTATATGAAAATCAAGTAAAAGAAGAATATTTAAATTCATCTCATAATAATGTTTCTTTAGAGAAAATTAATAATACCTATTCAGAAATTTTAGAACTTGGTTTTACTGAGGCAGGAAGAGAATCTAAAAAAATAATAGGGGATACAGAAAAATATTCTTTATCAGAAGATGAGATTGAAAATTGTGAA
>RZYO01000270.1 GCA_009930325.1 Spirochaetia bacterium
AAGAATGAAATCAGAAGATTCTTATTTTACGAAGGAAAATCAGAATGATTCAGAAATGAATATTTCTGAACAATTTTATCAAAAATATGGAACTCCAGAACATTGGAGTTGCCTAAAAGGAATGGACTTGGAAGATATTGTTGAAACAAAACCAACATCTTCTCACGGGTTAAAACATCAAAGATTTTTAACTCCAGAGAATAATACTATGTATTCTTCTCACGATAAAGTGATAGAAGATTTAATAAAAAGGTTAAGAAAAACAGACACTATTCTAAATAAAGATAGAGAATATCTACACAATTACGATTATCATTTAAGTGGAGTTCATAGAAATTATAATGGACATCACGAAGCAGATTTGATATGTGTAATGGATAATAGAGCTTATGCTTTTGAAGTAAAAACAGGTTATAACCATAGACCAAAAGCAATACATCAATTATTATCTGATGAATATTATATAAAACAAAATTATCCAAATGTTGAGAAGATTGAGTTGTTTTATGTTCAGGGTAGACCAAGTAATTATATTGTAGAACATATTTAGAAACATTTATATAATAATGACAATGATAATTTTTAATCGGAGATAAAAAATGGTTATTGATAATTATTATATAATTATCAATGATAATTTTTTATTGGAGATAAAAAATGGTAAAAATAAATTTAGATATTGATTCAGATGTTAATAATATGTTAGTAACTTTATACCAACATTTAACTATATTTGATTTAACTAAAAACAAAAGAGAAGTTACTAAAAAAGAATTTTTAGAATCTTTCTTAAAAGAACAAATTATGAGTGTATATTTAGATTTACAAGTTAAATTGATGAAACAAAAACAATATATATAGTTCTGGTTGTTCACCAAGTCCACCACAATCGATTTTTATTATTTTTTGATATTATTCTACTTCTAAATAAATAACTTCTTAGAATCCACTATAATGATTATTATGAATATATTTATAAAGAAAATATAAATATGGAAATTAATTATATACTACAATATATATATTATAAATTAATAGTATTTATATACTAAAGCAACTCTATATATTTATTAACTTGAATTAGTTAAGGTGAAATAAATGAAACAAGATGAAATTATAAATGAATATATTGAAATGTTGAAAGAAAAAGATGCAGAATATTCTACTACATTATTATTAATGTTATTAGATAATTTTGTGAATGGTAATGTAGAAGATGCTAAAAACTTCATTGAAGAAACATATCAAGATTATTTAGCACATAAGGATAAATAGTTTAATGGTGTTTAAAATGGTTTATAAATGTCCAGAATGTAATAATGAAATGAAATTAAGGTATCATTATTCTGTTGATGAGAATGGAGAAGAAGTTGAAGATGATGAATATTGGGAGTGTCCTAATTGTGGATTTACTTCCTGAGGTCAGGAAAACGATAAAGGTGAAATAAAATGAAAGTAATGTTTTTTGAACAATGGTTTGAATTGTATATGGACGATTTGATGGAAGAATATATTGAAGGTCATTTAGAAGATTTTCATTGTGCTGATGATTTTGAAGATGTATTAGATAATATCAATTTTCAAGATTGGGTTAATGAAAGATATGAAACTTATAAACAATATGCAATACAAAGGTGATTAAAATGATTAATTATTTAGAAGTGGATTGTGCTGAAAGTAGAGCTGGAAACTTAAACTTCCATATATTAATAAGAAATAATGAACCTGAAATCAGGTTAGGCTATCAAGATGATGAATTTGGCAGAGCTGATTATTTTTTTATGGTTAATAATAAAAGATGGTACATCAAAAAAGAAACTTATGAACAAATGCAAAGATTTATATATTAGGGTGATTATTATGAATAAAAAAACAGCATTGAGATTATTGAAAGATATAAATATGTTTTTTGTTGTTGATGATGAAATCAAAGAAGATATATTTTTAAATATATTAAATAATTATATTAATATTGAAGATTAAAAATGGTAGATATATATAATTTATTTGGACAAAAATATGAAACCTATGGTAAGAAATGGGTATTCCCTGATAGGTTGAAGAAAAGAAAGGGTTGGGTTGAAATAATTGAAACCTTTCCATTGAAGGGTTTAGATACTAATGAGGAGGAATATTAATATGAAATTTGATAAAGAAGATTTAAGAATAATGT
>RZYO01000105.1 GCA_009930325.1 Spirochaetia bacterium
AAATATTCCTAGATAAAGAATTGATAAGATTCCTTTAGTATAATCAATATTTGTAATTACTAATTTATCATAAAATACAAAAAATAGTAGAGATAATACTGCTGCAGTTATCATTTGTAGAAAGGTCATTTTTATAACATCCACTTTTTTTGATACTATACCTAAATAAGATATGTGAAGTGTAAAAAAGAAAGCACAAACAAGAGTTAATAAATCACCTTTTGAAAGAAGAACATTTGAAGATGGTGAATATGTTAAAATTACTACTCCTATAAAAGTTATTAAGGGTAAGAAGAAAAATTTAGTTTTAGGCCTTTTTTTAAAAACAAACATTGTAATAAATGGAACCATAATTACATATATTGCTGTAATAAAGGCATTGTTCGAAGGGGTTGTATATTTTAATCCTATTGTTTGTGTATAAAAGCCTAAAAACAAAAAAGCTCCAGCTATTATACCATATTGAAATTCTTTCTTTGTTATAGTTTTTATTTTTTTAAAAAAAAGTATTAATAATATAATACTGGCAATACTAAAACGGAGTAATAATATAAGAGATGTACTCATATTACTAACTGTTTGATGCATTTTTTTCTTTTTCATAAATTCTCCTCCAGTTGTAAACTAGAGGTGGTGCAGTTAACTTCTAAGTGTCAACTCAAATGGGGGCATATAATTAAAATGAACTATTTAAATTTATCTATATACCAAATAAAGTTGACTTAATACAATTTAAATCATAATTAATAAGGAAATATTAACCAATTAAAAAAGTCATCACATTTATTAAATTAATAATAAACATAATGACAAAACAAAAACTAAATATAAATCTAATTTATTAATTCATTGAAATATTGAATTGATTTTTCAATTGATTCATGCGGATTTTCCCAGTAAATTGAATCATTAATTTCTAAATCAATAAGTCCGGTATAATCATTTTTTTCTAATATTTTAATATATTTCTTTAAAGGCAAATTACCATCGCCTAATATATAATGATTACTATCTGCAAAATGTATTAATGCGATTTTTTCTTTATTTAAAACAGTAAAATAATCATCAAGATTTTCATTTGAAACTGCCATTGCAACAACGTCAATACAAACTTTTAAAGCATCATTGTCTACTTCGTCCATAAACCTTTTCACATCATTTAATGTAACAACTAAATTACTTTCGTATGGTTGTAATTGTTCAATAACCATTGTTACATTTTGATTTTTAGCATAATCACAAATTTCTTTTGTAGTTTCAATTGCTCTAGACCAGCCCTCTTCTCTAAATATATCTAAAGGGCTACAACCGGAATTCATAAATACTTTATCACAATTTAAAATTTTTGCATCATCTATTGCTCTTTTAAAATACTCTATTGTTCTTAATCTAGTAGTTTTATTTGGAGAACTTATACTATATGGATAACTTAATGTTTCAGGAGTATAAATTGATATATTCATACCCAAAGTATCTATTTTCTTTTTTATATTATTTAGCTCTATATTTACTTCAGGTCCATTATAATCTAATGCACAGTAATGAGGAACGCCTCCCCATAAATCAATATTTTTAATTCCATTTTTTTTCATAGAATTTAAATAATACTCCAAAGTATAATGGACATATTGAACACTCATTACGGCAAGTTGTTCATTACTTATTTTACTCATTCTGATTCCTCCTATAGATTATTTTCTAATCTAGATAATTGATGAGCATATTTTTGGGTTGAAGAATATATTGAATCATATATTTCTTGATAAGATTTATACTTTTCATGATTACTCATATTAGGCTTATAAGTTTTACCAATCTTAATATGATCTGTAATATCAGAAAAATTCTTAAACCCTTCAAATTGAATTGCTATAGCAGCCATCATTGCATCTCCATAACTTGCTCCAATAGTAACTGAGGGAATAACTATCTCTTTGCCAATAATATCTGATACTATTTGCATCCAAATTTCATTTTTTACTCCACCACCTGCAGCATATATTTTATCAATTTTTACATTATCATGACTTTCCATTATTTTTATTTGTTGATTAATGGAAAAGCCAATACCTTCTAAGGCACTCTTATACATATGAGCCTTTGTATGCTTTAATAATAAACCAAATATAAGCCCTCTAGCATTTGGATCGTTTATTGGTGTTCTCTCACCTGCAAAATATGGTAATGTAATAAGACCTTCAGATCCTAATTCAATATGTGATATATCATCTATCATAGTTTCATATAAATCAAAATCATTATCGGATTGTCTTTCTTTAAAAATATTATCTTTATACCAATTAATTAAACTCCCTGCAGTATTAGTTCCAGCAGAAATATCACTTACATTGGGTATAATAAAATCTTCTCTCCAAAGTCTTTGATCATCAACTAATTCTTTTGTGCATAAAATCATATAAATTGAAGAACCAAATTGTAAAAACATTTTACCAACAGATACTACACCACAACTTATTGCTTCTGCTCCTGAATCATCTGTACCAGCAATTACTGGTGTCCCAATTGCAAGCCCTGTTTGATTTGCTGCATCTTTAGTTATATACCCCGCAATATCTGTTGTTTCTTTAATTTCAGCTAATTGATTAGCTCTACAAATTGTTTTACATAATTCTTCGTTTACTGTTAGAGTTTTTTTATCATAGAGAGGATTAAAACTAGCTAGACCTAAAAATCTATCTATAACATAATTGTTGGTCAATTTTGCTACTATATAGCTAGTAGCTGTTAAAAACTTATAAGTTTTATTATAAATCTCAGGCTCATTATTTTTAATCCATAAAATTTTAGGAACAATATCACTAGAACATAATGGCCTACCATACCATTTATTAATTTGAGTTTCTCCAAAGTATTTTGTTAATTGTTTAATCTCATTTTCTGCTCTAGCATCAATACCATATAAAATTGCATTTCTAAGTGGACGACAGTTCTTATCTACAGGTAAACAATCTGCACCTAAGGCACTAATTCCAACTGCTTTAATTAATTTTGGGTCAATTTTTGATTTATTTATTATGGAGTTAGCTATAGTACAAAAATCTCCCCACCAATCCTTTTCTGCATCATGCTCAAAATGCTTTGGCTTTGGGTTCATCATAGAATGCTCTGTGGTATGCTCGGCAATTATATTTCCCCTATTATCAATTAATACACCTTTACTTGAATTAGTACCGGTATCTATTCCTATAAAATAAGAACTGTCCATATTTTTTATTCTCCACTTAAAAATTAATTATCTTAATATTTTCTTTTTAAATCATGTAAAGTAATGATTACACACTTTGTGATAAAATTTGTGCAATTTTTAATGCATCATTTTCTGAATTATTCTTTTTGTATTTTAGTGTGTTCAATACAATTAAATTAAAACCATTGTAATTTATTAGATGTTTAAAATTCGTTTCATTATCTGAGTCTTCAATAGAAATAGAGATACTTGTATTATATTTCTTTTCAATATTTTGACATATTTTAATAAAGGACTCATATCCTTCAATATTTGTTAAGAATGTATGATTAAATAAAATATTATTTGAAACAGAAATTGCACAAGCTTCAAATTTGTGTTTTTCTAATCTAATTCCAATACTAATTGGACTACTTTCATTAACTTCCAAAAAAAATATTCCTCCTCTATCTAATGAGTAATAATCATAAAACTTTTAAACTTTTTATTATATTTTTGCTCTATAAGTTTTAACTTTATCCATAAAAGCCTTTACCCGGTTTTCATCAACTCTAATGTTTTCTAAATCTTGAGATTCAAAATTGCCATCTATTTTAAAATATGTTCCGACTATTGCAGCATCAGATACCTGTAATTTTTTTTCGATAGTGTCTAAATTACACCCTGTATTACAAATAATAAATGCATTGGGATTTGCTAATTTAACACTCTTTATTAATTCATCACTAACATCCTTTCCTGCAGCTTTTGCAGAAATACACAATCCATCTGGATGTGATTTAAATATTGTCGAAGTAGCAATTTCTTCAACACTTCTTATATCTAAATTTTTATCTGATTCTGGATTAATAAAATAAAGCATTTTTAAATTATCTAAATGTAAGGCTGCTTTTCTTCTCAATAGTTTTGAAAAATCATTATTATATAAACCACCATCACCAACATATACTCCAGAGAATGTTCCTCTAACAAAATCAGCTTCAACTGCAGCTGCGGTTTCAATTGTAGCTAAAGCATCAGAAATACAATCAATTCCAAAGGGAATCTTTAAACTTTCTTTTAACTCTCCAACAACTCTACTAATTGCAGAAGGGGTAACATAGCTCATTCTTCTTTCATATGGCAGACTAAATTCGTTTGAAATAAGAACTCCATCTACACCACCATTTTGTAAAGCTCGTAAATCTTCTTTTGCATGTTTAACAACAGTTTTCATATTGCTATTAAATTTATACCGAGGATCCCCTGGTAAGGGATCCAAATGTAACATAGCAATTATTGGTTTACGAACTTTAAATAATTTTTGTTCCCACATAATTAACCTCCAATGTTAACAACTTTTAATAATCAAATTGTCTATAATATCTTCGAATAGATAATGGGTGACGTAAAAACAATTCCATATATGAATCTATTCTGTTATTAACAGCTCTTATAACTAAATGTGAAATAGAGCTTCTATACTCTTCTTTAATTCCAGGAAGCTTAAATTCTTTTGTATCAATTATTGTATAATTCTCTGTAACCCGTGGTAAAAATTTAGCTACTCTTTCTGCTAAAGGACGTTGTTCATCTTCCACAATAAATAATGTTACTGGTGTATCTGAAACAATTATCTCTTGCATCCCATGAAAAAACTCAGAACAAGTAATTGATTTTGTTCTTATCCACATTTGCTCTTCCCAATAACACATAGCATATGAATAGGTTGCTCCCCATTGTATTCCTGAAGAAACAAAATAATGAGGTAATTCAGGCCTTGCTTTTATGAACTTAACCTTCTCTTTTGCATATTCGAAAGCCCAAGCATCAACTTTTTTTTCTACTTCCACTAAGCATTTAGCTAAATAAAGTTCCATATTCTTATTATAATCTTCATATAAAGGGAATTCTCCATTTTTATACATAAGATAATTTGCAACCATGAAAAACTTCAATTGTTCATTTTTTGGAGAACAAATTAAATAATCTTGTTTGTCTTCTTTTGTTAATTTAGTATTTGGTGTATCAATAAAACTAAATACTTTTGCTCCAATTTTATGAACTAAATCAACTACCTCAACCATTTCCTTTGTATCCCCCGAAACAGAAGAAATAATTACAATTGAATTTGTTGTAAATCGTTTATTTCCGGTTGTTAAAAATTCAGCAGCATTTTCTACAAATACTGGCAAGGCTGATTTACCTCTCATATATACTTCTACTTGCATACTTGAAGCATACGTCCCACCAATACCAATAAAATAAATAGAATCAAATCCATTTTCCCAAATATCATCAATTATATTCTCAATTTTAGCTCTTAATTTTAATGCGCCGGCTACACTTTCTAAACTTTCATTTTCATTAAAATTTCTCAAAGTTGGTCCAGCAACTTCTTTCCATAGATCTGATACAATCATGATAACTCCTGTCTAAAATAATAATTATTAATAATTATCATTTTTATTTTTTTATTTTTTTAATTTTTAATTTTGTTTTTTTAACAACTTTAATTGTCGTTAATTCATTATTTTAAGATTTTTATTTTTCTTAAAAATTATATTTTTTTGTTAGAGAATTAATTTCTTCTCTTATTTAACAATTTCTTTTGTTCTAATAAATTTTAGTATTTTCAATATCTAAATGAAGAAAAAATTGCATTGCTTTTTGTATTGCGACATCCCAAAAAGGCCAGCTATGGTCTCCTTCCCATTCGAGATAACGAAAATCGAAATCTAGTTTTTCTATACTTTCTTTAAATCTAAGATTATCTTGATAAAGAAAATCTTCTCTTCCACATATCTGAATTATTCTAGGTTTTTCATTTATCTTATTAGCGTCTTCTATTAATCGAAAGATGTCTTGATTTTTATTAACTGAATAATTTAATCCCTGGATTGAAATCAATTCCTTTGTACTCATTTCATTCCAAGTTCCTAAATTGATTCGACTTATTAATGATTTATAATCTAAAACACCAGATAGGCTTGCTACAGCAGAGAATTTATTAGGTTTTGATAATGCTATTTTCATAGCACCATATCCACCCATGCTTTCTCCTGCAATAAAGGTTAAATTTCTATCTTTAGGAATATTGAACCATTTTTGACAAATATCAGGTAACTCATCACTGATATAATCATAATAATTTAATCCATATTCCATATTTGAATAAAAACTTCTATTTACCTCTGGCATTATTACTATAAAATTATATTTCTTAGCGTAATATTCTATTTTTGAAAAACGTACCCATTCATTACAATTAGCCCCTAATCCATGTAATAGATATAGAACTCTTATTGAATCATTAATAACTGGTGTTACATCATTAGAGTATTCTGGGAATATAATATTTAATGAAGTTGTCATATTTAATTTAGAAGAATAAAAATCTCCTTTAAAGAGTCCCATTCTACCAAGCTCCAAAATACTTTAAGGTATCACTTGCAGTGCTAGCCCCAATTCTCATACATTCTTTAATTGGAAGATTTTTTACAATACCTGACAAAAAGCCGGCTATATAACTGTCCCCAGCTCCCATACTATCTACAAAGTCATCACATTCTATAATTCCAAACTTATAAAAAGTATCGCCATCGAAACATAAACTACCTTTTTCACCTAACATACTTATAACTAATTTTGGTCCTTGCAAATAAAGATATTTCATATATTCTCTTAAGGTATCAGTATCTCCATCATCAGAAGAAAAAAATAAATAATCTGTAAAAGGAATCGCTACACTACATTCTTTATCCCCAGGTCTTGTAGCACAATCAAAGGCTGTTTTTATTCCTCTTTTTTTCAAAGTTTCAAAATATCCTTCAACTTTTCCCCATAAATCACAAATTACAATATCATGATTATCACAAATAAAATTAATATCATCATCTGATAGGAAATAATTTTTTAATACTCCCTCATCATAGTCTCCAAAGACTCTCTCTCCATTAATTAATTGAACTTGAGTAACTGCTGTTTTACCTTCTACAGAATGGACATGTGAAATATCGACACCTTTTTTAGCTATCTCACTTATCATTAATTTTCCGTATTGATCAGATCCAACTATGCCAACATATGAAGCCTTCTCTCCAATTTGTGTAGCATAAACTGCCATATTGACAGGACCACCACCAGGAAAGGCTTTACCATTTTCATAATTTGAATAAAAATCAATGCAATTACTACCAATTGTAGCTAATCTCATAACTATCTACCTCTTTCTATATTATTGGGAAATTTTGATTATTTCCCAATAACTAATATTAAATTTAATTTAAGCGTTTTGTTTATTTTTTCTATCCCATATATAGAATGCAGGTAAGCCTGTTGCAACTGCTAATACAGCACATACTAACCCAGCTACTGGTGCCCATAAGAATGTGGACCATATTAATGTACCTGTCATTACCATTGCGACAATTGGCATTAATAAACCACCTGGCATTTTATAAGCAGGTTTAAATGATTCTTTTCTTCTCAATACAAACAAAGTACCAAATGTTAAGAAGTTTTTAAGTAAAGCTACTAAAGTAAAATAACCTAATAAATCAGATAATGATGAAGCAAAAATTAATACTATTGCAACAGCACATTGAACAACAATTGAGAAGGCAGGAGTTTCATATTTAGGATGAATTTCACCAAATTTCTTAAAAAATAAACCATCTTTAGCCATAGCATATTCAATTCTTGGTTGGAACATAATACAACTAGAGAGAGAACCAATAACTACAATGATTGCCATTATTGCAACAGTAGTTCCTGCGTATGGTCCAATAACTGGTATTTTAGAAGCTAAAAGTGCTATTGGTGCTGATGATTGTGATAATTCATTAACTGATAATAAACCAGAAGAAACAACAGTTAGACCAACATATAATACTAATACAATTAAAGCTGTTAAAATCAAACCTTTTGGCATATTTTTTTGAGGATTTTTTATTTCACCAGACATATAACAGGCTGCACCCATTCCATCATAAGACCATGTTGTTGCAGAAATACCTGCTAACAATGCAACAAAACCTGTTGCTGCCCCTGTAAGTTTGGCACTTGATAAAAACAATTCACCTCTTATATGAAATAAGCCAATACCAATAATCAAAGCAAAAGGAATAATTTTTAAAGCTGTGATAATAGTTTGAAATTTACCACCACCTTCTACTGAGCGTAAATGAACCATCATAAATATTAAAACAAGTGCTACTGCAACAATTTTTAATATAACCCCTTGAACTGGAACAAAAAATGCTAGATAATTTGCTATGGCAATTGCCATTATTGATATTGAAGGAGGATCTGTGGCCCAGAAGCTTACCCATCCACATAAGAAAGCCAAAGGTCTAGATCCTGCTTCTCTAAAATATACATATTGTCCACCATCTTCAGGATATGCTGAAGCAAGTTCTGCATAACAAAAGTTTGAAGGTATTTGAAGCAATCCCCCAATTAGAAATGCTAAGACTAAGAATAAACTACTTCCAGCTGCTCCAGCAACTTCTGCTAGTGATGAAAATATTCCAGAACCTACTGTGGTTCCAACACCTAATGCAATAACAGCGCCTAATCCGAGCTTTCTCTTTAGCTCAACACTGTTAACTTCTTTTTCTTTGTTCGACATACATAACCTCTTTTTTTTTAAAATTTTAATTCTAATCAACTATACAAATTTTACATTTGAAAAACCTAAATCATATTTTTTACCCCTTTTTTTATACTATTGATTCTTATATTAAATATTATTTCTAATATAATTTTTAAATTGCTATTATAATTTTTATAAATTACTTTTCTTCTACTATTACCAAAATAGTTCTTTTTGAGGGTCCATCAAATTCACAAAAAATCACATCTTGAGCATCTCCTTTTTCTATAATTCCCTCTAATAATAAGAAATGACAATGGTTCCCTGTTAATAACGATTTTATGTGACCTGTTGGATTTCCTGCGGTTGAGCCATAATCTCTTAGCATCCTTGCATGAGAATAATGAGCATCTTCTTTAACTAGATTTTCTAAAAAAACTTTAATATCACTTTCTAAACATTCTAATGACTCATTTACAGTTATAGCTGTCGTAGTGTGTTTTGTAATTACTGTTATTAATCCATTCTTTATTTGACTTTTTTTAACTAAATTTTCTATTTCTTTAGTAATTATATAAAAATCTATATACTTTTTTGTTTCAATTTCTATTTTCTCAACAAACATTTTACATCCTCTATATATTAAGAAAAGCTAATGCATTTTGCCCTTTAATAAGATCAATAGTGCTATCTCTATATTCTAAATTTGATAAAGCTTTGGCCATTCTAATTTGCTCAAATCTTGGATTATTTGAACCAAACATTATTTGATGTCTTAAGCTCCTATCTATCCAAGTTGAAGGAATATCTTTTGTAAAAGTTTGAGTAAAAAATTCTTGAGCACAATCAAAAAATAAGATACTAGTATCGGCATATATATTGGGATATTTTAACAACAACATCACGCTCTCTCTTATCCAAGGCCAAGCAAGACCACTTATACAAAATCTTAATTTTCTATGCTTAATTGCTACTTCTTCTAGATATAAGGGATGAGAAAATTTACTAAGTGCATTGGGAGCCCAATTTAATCCAGATTCAAACATAATAGGTTTATTATATTTCTCACACAAACAATAAATTTCATTCATATTTTCATCATTTGGATAAAAATACTGCCTAGAAGGATATAACACTAACCCTTGCAATGACAAAGTAGTAAAAGCAAATTCTAATTGTTCTATACAATTTTTGTCAAAAGGATCTATACTAGCAAAACCAATAAACTTATCTGGAGCAGCATCTACTAAAGTTTTAATTTCTTCATTACTTATTAAAACTATGTTATTTTTAGAAGTACAATTATCTGCCATTAATACTAACTTATCTAAACTTGCACAATTCATTTGATTAAATATATGATTAAGAGAAGCTAATCCATTATAGTGAATATCTAAAATCTCATGCCTCAAAGCTTCTTTTTCCTTATTTTCATTAATAATTTCAAAAAAAGCAGGGTTTACATTAACATCAATAAACATTTTATAGCCCTTTATTATTAGTAATTTCCCAAATTCCCCCCAGAGTTTTACATGGTAAGATAAAAACCTCTTAAATGTTCGTTTTTTTAATAAAAAATGGACAAAGGGGTTTACTTTTAGTCTAA
>RZYO01000271.1 GCA_009930325.1 Spirochaetia bacterium
TAGTAATCTAATTGTAACATAAGAGGCTTTATTATTCTATAATTTACTTAACATTTGTTAGCATATTTTATTTATTTTATATTTTATACGGATTCAGGTCCATATATAATTTCCATGCTGTGTGATATTTTATCAACCACTTTAAAAATTTTATCAATATCTTTTTTATTTTCAGGAAATTTTTTTATTAGCAGTGATTTATATTTTTTTATATCTTCTAATTCCTTTATTGAAAAGATATCTGATTCTATACCCATAGAAACTGGACTTTCAACTAAATCTATTTCTATTCCTAAATCTTTTAACATTGGTTTTATAACGCCAGAATTTTCTATTGATCTAGCACCAACATCAAAAACAAAACCTTCATAATTGAATGAATTTAATAAACCACCACAGTTATCATTTTTTTCTAGTAAGAGTACAGAAAATCCTTCTCTTGAAAGATAAGCTGCACAAGCAAGGCCACCAAGTCCTGCACCTACTATAACTATTTGTTTTTTATCATTCATAATTATACCCTGCCAAGTTCTATTGATTTATCCCATAATTTCCAAGCCATCTCTTCATCTAAAGCATGAGGTGCTGGAATTTCTTCTGTTGTTAGATTGAAAAATCGTCCATTAACATTATCAAGTTCTTTTGATACTCCTAAATAATATAATGCTTGTGCTGAAACCTCAGGAGATCTTGAAGAAGGACTTACAATTCTATGTTTGAAAAAACGATATAATTTACCATTATTCTCACCCATATTTGTGCTTACATTTCCTGGATGCATTGCATTTATACTAACATTCGTTCCTTCATAAAATTTAGTGAAAGTTATCATAGAAAGTAATTGTGCAGTTTTAGCTGAACCATAACCTTTTAAGCCGGAATAGTGATGTTTTTTCCAATCGAGATCATTTAATCTTAGTCCTGCAATAGCAAATCTATGTCCTTCAGAATTTACAAAAATGATTCTAGCTTTTTCTTGCGCTGCTAATTTATCTTTCAACATATAATTTAAAATAAAAGAACTTAAATAATTTACTTGAAATACTTTTTCAAGACCATCATCTGTAAAAGTTCTTGTTGTCATATAAACACCGGCATTATGGATTAAAACATCAATATCTTCTTTTAAATTATTAAGTTTTTCCCCTAATTCTATTACTTGAGATAGGTGAGTGTAGTCAGTAATAATATAATCACATTTTACATTATAGTTTTTAGATAATTCTTCACATTGAATCTTTGTTTTTTCTTCATTACGGTTGATGATTAAAAGATTTGCTCCATGTGAAGCATAGGCTTTTGCAGTATAATATCCAATGCCGGATGTAGTTCCAGAAATTACTACTAATTTATTTAAAAAAGAATCATTGCAGATAAGTGGATCTTTTTTATCATTTTTTATCATTGCTCCAACATTAGACCATTCGTATTGTTTTAAATATTTATTCATTTATCTACCCAAACTTTTTCTTCATAAATTTTCTATAAGCTTTATTGAATCTTGGAATATTATCAAAAATATCACCCCATAAATCATAATAATCTCTTTGTTCTATTATCATTCTATTTTCATTAAGAGTCACTCTACTTAACCCAAAAACTGAAGAGTTTGGATATTTTTTAAAGCTAAGGGTCATTTCCCATTCTAATACTATTATATTACCATCTTCACAAGCATTTTTAATTTGCATCTTCAAATCTTTTGATCGATCAGTAAGACGTTTTGTCATTGCTTGAAATTCTTCTTTGCCACGAATTTCTTGAACGGTGTCTTTAAAGAAAATATTGTCATCGTAGTAAGGTAAAATATGAGACCAATCAGGTTTTCCATCTGTATTGTAGATATTAGTCCAAAGGCTACTAAGATGATTTTTATCAATTATTTTATATTCGATGATAGAACTCCTCCTTATTTAGCAAAATTGCTAAAATGTTGTATATCAAATTTATTTTATTTAATTTGTGAGCAATCTCTTTTATATATAAATTACAATTTTCTTTTTAATAATAATTTTTATTAGCTAAATCCACTTTTAAAAATATTGTTATATTTATTACCCAAATTCCCCCCAGAGTTTTACATGGTTTGACTAAAGTGGCCAATTTATCTTGAATTGTTTGATAATTTCTTCTTGAAATTTGGTTGGTTTAG
>RZYO01000106.1 GCA_009930325.1 Spirochaetia bacterium
AGAGATAATTTAAGCTAAGCCAAAATTCTAATAAAGATTTGAGCATAAAAAAGAAGGCGCTACTCAGTCCTTTCTAAAAAAGACTTTTGCAACACCCCCAATTTTTGAATACTTTTTATTTAATTAAATTAATCCAAATATCTAATCTAAAAATATTGTCTTCAATAATATATAAAGAATTTCCTCCATGAGAAAGAGTAATATTATCAATTATTTTTAAGCCTAATCCGTGGTTATCAATATCCTTTTTTGTAGTTTGAATTTTATCATCTACAAGTTTTATTAATTTTGGGTTAAATGTGTTTTTTATTGAAATAAAGAGTGAATTATTTTTCTCAATTATATTCAATTCAATTGTTTTTTCATCTGATTTGGTACAAGCTTCAATGGCATTTTCTAGTGCATTTGCTAGTATAATACAAATATCAGGAGTTATTGTTTCATCTAGGTCTTTGATTTTTATTGAATATTTAAATGAAATTTGTTCTTTTGCTATTAATTGATTGTAATGATTTAATATTGAATTTAAGAATTGATTATTTGAAAACATAATAAATTCAGATTCAGGTATTGAATTAAGCATGGAAGCAATATGTTCTTTTATTTTTTTTATATCTCCGTCATAACAAAGCCTTTCTAAAATCATTAGTTGCTTATTTACATCGTGTTTAATATATCTTAATTTATTATATGTTTCATTTATTTGAGAATATGTTGAGTCAACTTGTTTTAGTTGAATTCTAATTAAATCTAAAGAGTTTTCTTTTTTTAATAATTCTATTTCTTGAGTTTCTTTTTCTTTTATTTTTACTATAGTCCATAGTAAAGTAAGGAATACTATTGCAAGTAAAATAAAAGTAAGTGAAATTGAAAATAGTTCATCAAATCTATCAATAATTGTACCTTTTGCTATTAATTCGTAATAAATATAAACTCCAGCAAAAACGGATATTGAAGCAATAACATTCCAATTTACACTTTTAGTTTCTAAGGCAACTCTAATTTTTGAAATATAATATATATTAAAAATTGCTGAGAAAAAAACAGTGAAATATTCCTTAAGATTACAAAAGGTATCGTTAATTCTTTATAGAAATTAATTAATATTGCATAAATTAAAAAATTAAAAATAGATAAAATTGAATCCGAGAAAAAATAACTGAAAAATAATCTGCCATCATGATATTTACTAATTATAAAATATAAAATGAAACCTGGAATTGTTAGTAAAAAAAATACTGAATTTGTAGCAGAAGTAAAACCATATTTAAATAATATATAGTTATAAAGGATTAGCAAGAATGCAAAAACAGAAGAAATGAATATTAAGTTTTTTTTCCTATCGCCTTTTGAGGTAATAAATTCCAACATGTTATTAATTGTATAAAATATAAAGGTTCAACTACTAAAAGATGACTTATTTCATTAGTAACTACCATATTAATTACCTTTAAAGATATAATCGTGGTACTTTTGAATAATGTTTTTATGATCTTTTATCTTAATCAAAGCATATTTATCATTTTCAAGTTCAAAATATCTTTCGCAATGATTAATTATCTTATTCATGTTTACTAAAAAGCTTTTATGAGTTCTAAGGAAACTCTTGTTGTTTATTTGTTTTTCTATAGTATCTAGAGAATAATAAAAAATATCCTCTTTATTGTTAGTAGTATGAACAATTATTTGTCTTCCTTTACTTTCTATAAAAAGAATATCATTAAGATTAAAATAAATATTTTGTCCTTTTTTCTTAAGACATATTAATTTGTTTGTTGTTGATTCATGAAATTTATCTAATAATTTAAATAATTTATTTACATATAAAGGTTTTAACAAATATCCAAATAAATTAATTTGATATCCATCAACAGCATAATCTTTTGAAGAACTATAAAGAATAATTGGAACAATGCTATTAGCTTTGTTTAATTCTTGAGCAATATTAAAGCCATTTATATCACTTAGAAAAATATCAAGAAATATAATATCGAAGTCTTGAATTTTGTAATTATTCAAGAATTCTACACCATTTGAAAATGTAAATATTTCTAATTTAAAAGGTTTGTTTTCATAATATTTTTTTATAGCAGATTCTAACGTTTTAGAATCAATTATATTGTCATCACAAATTCCAATTTTCAAGATTATTTCCTTATTGTCTTTTTTTGAAATTATAAAATAAAAATATAAATAATCATATAGCATAAAATAATTTTTATATTAAATTAAGAATTAAAATAAAAGACCTTGCTAGAACATTTGTATATTTGTATTCTAAATTAATGAAATATGAGAAATATTTATTATGTGAAAAAATTACATTAGATGAAGTTTTGTTTTCAAGAGAAATTAGAGTAGAAAAAGAAAAGGCTTTAATTGATAAATTTAAATTACCCTTAGTTGTTCTTACAATGAATATTGTTGGCCCATATAAAGTATTTAATTTAGTAGAGAAAACTTTTCAAAGAGGTTGTGATTTAATTAAAGATTGTTGCCTTGATAAAAATCTTTCGATAATTAATATCGAGATAGTAGAAAAAAATACTGGCTTTGAGGCATATTTTATTATCGATTGTTCTCCCATTATATTGAAAAAATACTTGGTAAAAATTGAAGACACCCATAGCATAGGAAGACTGCTTGATATAGATGTAATTGATGAGAATATGAATAAGATTTCAAGAGCTCAAATTGGAAAACAAAACAGAAAATGTATATTGTGTGATATAGATATATATGAATGTAGAAGATTAAAAAAACATAGTACAGAAGAGCTTTTGGAAAAAGAAATTGAAATAATGCTATATTTCTTTAATGAAGAGTATTGTACTAAATTATCACAATTGAGTTTAAAGGCTTTACTTTATGAAGTAAATACAACGCCAAAACCTGGCTTAGTTGATTTAAACAATAATGGTTCTCATAAAGATATGGATATTTATTTATTTCAAGATAGTGCGATATCACTCTTTCCATATTTTAAAAAATTTGTTGCATTGGGTATCAAGAATAAAGAAAAACAACCAGATTTATTTTTTCAAGAATTGAGAGAATTAGGTAAAGTTGCAGAAATAGAGATGTTAAAAACAACAAATAATATAAATACACATAAAGGTACCTTATTCATATTCTCTATTGTTTTATGTTCTTTGGGTTGGTTATATGCAAATGAAAAACAGTATTCTCGCCAGCTTTTAATAAATACAATAAAAGAGTTATGTATTGACTTAGTTAGGGATTTTGAAAATATTGAAAAGAAATCAGAATACACAAATGGTGAAAAAATATATCTTGATAATAAACTTTTAGGTATTAGAGGTGAAGCTCTTATGGGTTTTTCTTCAGTTTTAGATTTTTCAATTAAAAAATTTATTTTTTATTTGGATGCAACTAAATCATTTAATGAAAGTGGTGTAAAAACTCTATTAGAATTAATAATAAAAATTAAAGATACTACATTAATTCATAGGAGTAGTTATGAAACGCTGTTAAGAATTCAAGAGGATGTAAAAAAGTTAATAAAAGAAGATAATAATATTATAGAATCTGCATTTAAATTAGATAAAAAATTTATTGATCTAAATTTAAGTGTTGGAGGATGTGCTGATTTATTAGCTTTAACTTATTTTATTTATTTTTTTGAAGACTCATTTGACAAAAATTTTGAAATTATAAACTCATAAGTAGTATATGGAACATAGTTTTTTATTTTTTCAAAATCATTTAAGTCAATTAATTTTCTGACTGTACTTGCAGAAATAACCTCACTATTTATAGTTTTACGATCAATTATTGTTAATTTAATATTTGAATTTGTTAATGATTTAATTAATTCTTCATTATATGAATTAGTAACTAAATCATATTTTTCAGTTCCAAGAAATCGTTGTGTGATATTTAGTAGTGGAGCAATTTTATTAACAAAAATATTTATATCAAGCTCACAGTTAATTAAAGAAGTTTGTTTTTTATCCTTAATAAAATATGTTGGAAAAGTTAATGGAGATAAAATATATTCTTTAGCAGGATGTATAATAATATTCTTATATCCTTTTAAACCTTCTTTTACTAAATTAATACGATCTTTCTCATTAAAATATTTGTTTGATCCACTTAATATAAAAACATGCAATAAATCACATTTTTTTGAAGCTGTATCCATAAGATAAAGATGTCCATTTGTAAAAGGATTGCAATTTGCAATTATACACCCAATTTTTTTAGGTTTTAAATTGTATTTATCTATAAATAATTGTGTTTCATTATATATAAATTCTAAATATGATTTGAATCCAAATTTTTCATTTTCCATTAATAAAATATTATTAGTTTTTGAAATTGTGTAAAATCCTAATTCTTTAAATAATTTTTCATTTTTAGGTTTTGTATAAACAAATAGTTTTCTTATACCATTTTCAATGGCATGATTAATTAATAAAGTTACAATTTTTGCAGATAACCCTTCATTTCTATATTCTTGATCAACTGCCAGACACTTAATAATATTGTTATCAAGTGACCCCGTTGCTATTATATTATTACTATTATTTTCAATAATTACACTAAATTTTACATTTTCATCATAATCTAAACCTTGAAGATTTAAAAAATTTATTAATTTGGCTAGGTTTTTGTCTTTAAAAGGGGTTCCCGTAACTGTTTTGAAGTAATTGTCCATAGTATCCTCAAATTTTAATTTTAAAAATTAATTTTCTATAGTAATATAATAATAGTTACTAGTGTTATTATAAAGTAAAAAATATTTATTAATGAAAAAATATTTGTATTATATAGATTATTCAATCGTAATATAAAGAAAGGGAAAAAAAGAAGGAATATATTGAAAATTAAAAAAATAAAACCAAGGAATTTAATATTTTTTATTGTAATAATTATTTTAACTTTTTCATCAATATATGCTAATACTGAACAAAAACCTATAAGATTAGCCGTCTGGTATAAACCAAATTCTGCAATTATAAATGAAAATGGTGATATTTCTGGTTTTGAACCAGATTTATTTATGACACTTTCTTCATCTTTAAAGCGAGCTGTAGAGATAAAAGTTTATGATTCAAAAGTTTTAAGCATTGAAGCAGTTTTGAATAATGATGCTGATGTTGTAATGTCAACCGTTTATGAAGAGGGCTTAAATACTAATTTAGAATATAATCAATTGATGGTTAGACATGTTGAATCAATAGTATGTTCTCTTGATAAAAAAATAGCTTATCAAGAATATTCATTAATGAATAATAAAAGAATTGGATATATATATAGAGGTTCTTATTCTAATTTAATTTTAGATTATATAAATAGTAAAATTGAAAATCCTCAAGTAAAAGTATTTTATAGTTCAAAAGAAATATTGAATTCATTAAAGAATTCAGAAATTGATTTTGCTGTAATTGAATTAGATGCTAAAAGTGATGATTTAAATATTTTAGATAGATTTAATCCTTTACCTACGTATTATATTACAAGAAAAGGAGACTCGAAAAATATAGATCAAGCTTTTTCAATGTTTTTAAACAATTCTTCTGACACTTATCATGATTTATTTAATCAATATTTTTCAAGTGCAATATCTAGTGAATTTTCAAAAGAAGAAAAAGCCTATATTAATTCAAATCCCAATTTATTAGTATCAACTTTTTCAAATAAAAATATTTTTTCATCTCTTGATGATAATTATAAGATTATTGGGATATTTCCAGATATCATAAGAGAACTAAGTAAGATTTCAGGATTAAATTTAAAATTGATAGTAAATGAGGAAAATATTCCTTTGCCAGAAATGATTGCTCAAAACAAATGTAATGTTGCTATTGGTTTAGATTGTTTAAAATCTATTAAGTATAACTCAGATTTTACTTATTGCAATCCTGTAATGGAAATTCCAATGGAATTAATTGTAAATAAAAGTACAATGCTTGATAAAAAAATAATTAATTCAGTTGTCGTTTCAAAAATTAATTGCCAAAGTGATGTTTTTATAAAAGAAAATTATCCTAAATGGAAAATACTTTATGAACCAGATATCAATAATAGATATGACATGCTCATGAGAGGGGACGTTGATTGCTTAATTGATTCTAGTTATAGCTTTAATTACATGAGGGGAAATCCTAAATATGAAAACACGTCTAGATACCCTATTGTTTTTTTTACTTCAGATTTAAATATTGTTTTTGATAAAGATTTAGACCCTATTTTGGCTAGTATAATTAATAAATCAATAATTACTTTAAGAAAAACACAGTTAGATAATATTATAGAAAACAACATCTCAACTATTGTATATACTCCTACTTTTTATGATTTATTTTTAACTCATAGATTGGAATATTTGGGTATATTGTTATTAATTTTCTTCTTCCTATTAATCTTATATATACTTGCAAGCAATAGAAGAAGGAAACAACTTGAAAAGAGTAACAATGAATTAATAAAAGCTGAACAATCAGCTATAAAGGCTAATCAAGCAAAAAGTGTTTTTTTGGCAAGAATGAGTCATGATATGAGAACCCCATTGGGTGCTGTTATTGGATTAGCTGAATTTGGAATGAAAGAAGCAAAAGACAAACAAATAACGTCATATTTTACAGATATTAATGATAGTGCTAAATATTTGTTAAGTTTAATGGATGATATACTTGATAGTCAGAAATTACAAAATGAGAACTTTGATTTTAATTTCTCATTAATATTTTTATGTGACACTATAAAAAAAGTAAAAACTTATGTTGAAAATAGAGCAAAAGAAAAGAAAATTAAATTAGATATTTCTTCTAATTGTATGAATTTTAAAAGATGTATTTATGCAGATGAAAAAAGATTATCTCAAATATTAGTCAATATACTTAGTAATGCTATTAAATATACACCATCAGAAGGGACTATTATATGGGATATTGATTTTAAACAAATTTCTGCTAAGCAAGTCCTTTTATCAACTAAAATACAAGATACAGGTGTTGGTATGAGCCAAGAGTTTGTCAATAATCATTTATTCAAGCCTTTTTCAAAAGAAAATAATTCATTAAGCAAATCTGAAGGTGGTTCGGGTTTAGGATTGAATATTTGTAAAAAATTAATTGATCAAATGAAAGGTAAAATAATATGTCAAAGTTCAATTGGTAGAGGAACTACTTTTGAAATAGAGTTAGTATATGATATTGCTAGTGAAGAAGATACAAAACTATATTTTAAAAATAAAAAAGAACTTTCAAAAGATAACCATACTAATTGCTTAGCAGGAGTACGAGTTTTAGTTTGTGATGATACAGAGATAAATATAAAGATTGCAAAAAAGATATTAGAAAAAAGACTTATAGATGTTGATATTGCATATAATGGGCAAGAAGCAATAGAGAAAGTATTGTTAAATGAATATCAAGCAATTCTTATGGATATTAGAATGCCAATATTAGATGGCTTAGAAGCTACAAAAAAAATTAGAGAATTTAATAAAGAAATCCCTATAATTGCTTTTAGTGCTAATGCATATTCTGAAGATATAAATAAATCTTTGTCTGTTGGAATGAATGCGCATTTAGCGAAACCAATTGATACTGAAATTCTTTTTAACACATTAGAGAAATTAATTTGCAACAAGTAGTTTTTTATTTTTTTTAATATAATAATATTCTCCAAAAAAAGTGAAACCTAAAATAAGAGAACCGCCTATTACTTGATTTATAGAAAGAGTCTCATTTAAGAATAAGACACTTAATAAGATACTAAAGAGTGGTTCTAAATAACTATAGGTAATTATTTCTATTGCTTGTAGTTTTTTATATATTGAAAAATAGATTATATACGCTATTGCTGTGTGAATAGTTGCTAAAATAAATAATAAAATTAAATCTAAAGTTTTTAAATTAATTAATTTTAAAAAAGAGTTTTTTGATATTTGAAAAGGCAATAATATTAAAGAAGCTCCAAGTAGTTGAATTAGCGTAATTATGGTAATATCAATATTATTATCTTTTTGATTTGCTTTTCGATTCATTATCACAATAATTGAATATAGAATTCCTGATATTATTGACCAGAATATACCTAAAGAAGAAGTCTCAGTAAGATTTATATTATTATTTATTAGTAGAAATAAACCAAAAAAGCAGCCAGCTATTGTTACTATTCTTGAAAAAGAAATTTTTTCTTTTAATAATATTGGAGATAATAGAATTACATAAACAGGACACATGTTATAGAGCAAAACGGCAGTTGAAATAGTTGTATATTTGTATCCCTGGAACAATGCAACCCAAGCAAATCCTATCAAAGCTCCTGATATAAGATAATATAAGATATATCTTAGTTTTATACTTTTTGTTTTTATTGTAGAAAACTGGAAATATAAGAATAAAAAAGGTAAAGCAAAAAAAGCTCTAAAAAAAGCCAATTCTACAGGTTCTAAATTTATTGTTCTTGTAATTATTCCTACAGTTCCCCATAAAATCATACAACAAACTAATAATAATCTATATATATTTTTATTTTCCATCTTAAATATTCCCTTTTTCATTTCAAGATTATAAGACTATATTATAGATAATTAAAATTCAATATAGTTAAAAATAAATTATTATATGATATTTTTTAATTAGTGTATTCAAATATTATACCATTAACTAAAATAAAAAATATTCCAAGTTTAGTTATAAGAAGCAATGATAAATATTATGTATTAGAAAACTTAAAATTTAGTATCTTTTTCCAAACAAGAATAAATTATTAAAGTAATTTAAGTAAAACCTAAAAAAAGGGGGTTACAATTTTAATTACTATGTTACAATAATTCTTGGTTATTAAAATATAATAATTTTATTTATGGAGATTACTATGCTAATTAAATTTGGATGTAAAATTATTCTAAATATTATAAGTAATTTGGAATTTTTGAATAGATTATTGATTTTAAACAACCAAAAAAAACATCTTAATATATTTTTAATTTAGCAGGGGAGTCCCTGCTAAATTTATTTAAATTAAATAATTTTATAATTGATTTAATTTAGGGAGGCTATTTTGGAAATTGTTAAAATTGCAACAGCAGGGACTTTAGAATCTAGTGATATTTTAATCACAGTTGAAAAAGAGGAAAAAGGTGGAATTCAAATTCATCTTGAAAGTCCAGTTAAAAAACAATTTGGAGATCAAATTAAAAAAGTTATATCTGATACTGCTGAATTTGTTGGAGTAAAAAATGCAAAGATAACTGCGATAGATAAAGGCGCCTTAGATTGTGTTATAAAAGCTAGAACTTCCACAGCTTTATATAGAGCTTGTGAATCAATAGATTATAAATGGGAGTTAAAATAATGGGTGATAGACTTAGAAGAACTATGATGTTTGTTCCTGGAAATAATCCAGGTATGGTAAAAGATGCATATATTTATAAATGTGATAGTATTATGTTTGACTTAGAAGATTCTGTTTCATTGTCTGAAAAGGATGCTGCAAGATATTTAGTTTATAATTCTCTAAGAGCTATCGATTATGGGGACAAGGAATTAGTAGTAAGAATTAATAACCCTAGAACAGAATGTGGAATTATGGATATTAAAGCTATGGTAGCTTCAAAAATAGATGTTATCAGGTTGCCTAAAACTGAAAATGTTGAAGATGTTTATATTTGCGAAAAAGAAATAGAAAAAGCTGAGAAAGAATTTGGTATTGAAATTGGGCAAACAAAAATGATGGCTGCCATTGAAAGTGCTGAAGGCGTTCTTAACGCAAGAGAGATTGCAAAAGCTTCAAAAAGATTAATTGCAATTGCTCTAGGGGCTGAAGATTATGTAACTGATTTAAAAACAAATAGATATGAAGATGGTATTGAATTAATGTTTGCAAGGTCTATGCTATTACATGCTGCACGAGCTGCAAAAATTGATGCTTTGGACACGGTATATTCTGATTTGAATAATGAGGAAGGATTTAGAAAAGAAGTCCTTTTAATAAAAAAGCTTGGATTTGATGGGAAATCAATTATTAATCCAAGACAGCTAGATCCTATTGTAGAAATTTTTACTCCAAGTGAGAAAGAGATTGAAAAAGCTTTAGCTATAATGGATGCAATAAAAGAAGCTAATGAAAAAAAGAGTGGAGTAATTGCATTAAATGGGAAAATGATTGATAGACCAGTTGTCTTAAGAGCAGAAAGGGTTATCCAATTAGCAAAAGCAGCAAGAGTAATTCATTAGGAGGAATGATAAAAAGTAATAGTAAGTAGTTTACAGAAGAATTCTTGTTGGGTGTATACTTTTACACATAACAAGAAAGCTAAGATGCAAGTTC
>RZYO01000272.1 GCA_009930325.1 Spirochaetia bacterium
TAAAGAGATTCTCCTGCCATAATAGAAGCTATTGTTTTTGAAAATTCAAAAAATTCTTTAGAACCATATTTTAAGCCAAGAAGTATAGCAGCATCAGCCAATCCCATTACTCCAAGACCTACAGGTCTAATAGCTTTTGTTTTCTTTTCAATTATATCTAATGGATAAGATGTGGCATCAATTACTAAATCAAGATAATAAATACCTCTTGCAACCATATCTCTAAATAAAGAATAATCAAAAGTTCCATTTGTTACAAATTCTGTTAGATTAATTGAACCTAAATTGCAACTTGTATCATTTGATAAGGGTTGTTCACCACAGTTGTGAACTAATATTCCATTAGCAAAGAAATTATGATTACTTTCAGTTGTTATATCATAAACATCTATTTTCTTTTCTAATTTAGTTGATGATATAAGAGAACCAAAGTAATTTAGAAAGAGAATTTCATCATCTGTTTTAAGATTTTGAGCTTCAACATATCCTTTATTTAAAGTATACACTTTATGATCAGGTGTCATTACTACTTTAACAATTCCGTATTTACTACATCCAAAAGCAATTTCAAGTACTTCAGCATTTTCTTTAGTTTTAGAACTAAAAATTACTTTTTCAGATCTATTTTGATGCCAAGTTGTATCATAAGTTTCTACTAGATCTCCAACTTGAATATCTTTTATTTTTTTTGTAGTACCATCTGACATAAGTATTTTTGTATTTCCAGCTAAGCACGGATTAGTAGAATGAATAATATAATCTCCTAATCCTTGAAGTAAACTATCATGATTAGCTAGATCAACAAAGAATATACCAGGATCTCCTCGTTTATGAGCATTATTGCAGATCTTATCCCATAGTTCTCTTGCTTTAACAGTCTTAACAACTTTATTATCTTGTGGAGATATTAGATCATATTCTTTATCATTTATTACAGCATCCATAAATTGATTATCAATTGCTACAGAGATATTGAAATATTGTAGTTTACCATCTTCAGTTTTAGCATTGATAAAATCTTCAATATCCGGATGATTAGAATTAAGCATTCCCATCAAAGCAGCTCTTCTTTTACCGCCTTGTACAACCACTAATCCCATGGTATTCCAAGTTTCCATAAAACTAATAGGACCTGATGCTTTACCACCAGTACCTCCTGATATATCAGAGGTCTTTTCTCTTAAACAACTAAAATTAGCTCCTACTCCTCCGCCGTATTTAGAAATAATAGCAGCGTTTTTAACAGAATCAAATATACCTTCTAAACTATCAGGAACACCAATTACAAAACATGCAAATAACATTTGTTTTTTTGATTTATTATCATATAGATATTTATAATCATCAAATGTCATTTGATTAATATCTTTATAAAGCTTTTCAGAATATTTTTTGTATAAACTTTGTCCTGCACCAGATGAAAATAAAGCAGGAGAATTAAATAAAAATTTATGTTCCATCATATCTATATAAATAGAGTTTTCAACATTTTTAATACTATCAATATCATTATAATAAAGAATTTCAGCTGAAGCCATTGTTCTTGCAACTCTTCTACAAAGTTCGGAAAAACTTTCTTCTTTATTTCCATCAGTTTTAACTGAAAAATAACGCATTTTAAGAATCTCTAATGCATTCTCTTCAATTGTTTTTGGTTTAATATCACTTTTAGTGAAATATTGTTTAACTAGTTCTTCTTTTTCACTCATCAAATCTAAAAACTCCTTTTCTTCCATTAAAATAGAAAATTAAAATTGCAAGTTAAAATCACTTTTCACTGGGGCTGATTTTCTAGTGCATGCTAAAAATTTTTCTTTCGTTGAAACATTAGAAAAGAAATATGAACATAATCCAGTTGTTTGTTTTTATTGCGGTAAACCTTTAACTTTTAAGAAATATTACAAACAATTAGAAAAACCAAAAAGATTTTGTTGCAAAAAATGTGAAAAAAATTATGCGCTTGAAATGCCTGATAAATTAGATATTTGTAATGAATTCTCCTCTCAAACAGAAAGAACTATATATAGCTATTTTTCTCTTCAATATCCTATAGCTATTATATCACATAACGTTAAAGATGTATATCCTCCGTATGAAATAGATTTTGCAATCGAAGTAGATAATAAAGTAATTTTCATCGAATTCAATGG
>RZYO01000273.1 GCA_009930325.1 Spirochaetia bacterium
ACTATTGTAAAAGATGCCAAAGTCATGATTGATGAAGAGAGAGAAAAAAATGCAGCACTCAAAGAAGAAAAAACTGCTTATGAAATTGAACTTACGAAAAGAGCAGATATCGAAAATCTTCTATTAAAGAGTGTTTCTGTAATTGTCGCTGCTTCAAGTGGTATTGATCCAATGTCTAAAATTGAATTATTAAATGATATGAAGACGTTACAAAATAATTTAATAGACACTGGAAAAGCTGTTGCTATTGAAACAAAAGAAGAAGTCAAAAAAGATGTCAAAGAGCAAACAATAAAACTTTTAGATAGTGCAATTGTTCAAACAGCTACATTGATTGATAAATACTCTAAGAAGTAGGTGATTTTATGAAAGCCTATCGGATTATAAGTTTACTTACTTTGATACTTCCGATGTCGGCACTTTTAATATTCTTTTATTTCTCAAGCAATGATGGTTTAGAAAGTCTTTTGGAATCACCTAACGTTGTGTTTCCTAGTGCAGATAAACGATATGATTATATCGTGGATCCAAATGATTATTGGTCCATTGATGCAACTAACAAAACCATTTCATTCCATGCAGAACTAATGGTATATGAGGATTTAGAAATTATCAATGGTACAGTTAAAATTGACTACCCAGAATTTTTTTCAATGGGTAATAAATATTATGCTATTGATGAAAATGATAATGTAATTATCTTTGACGCAAATAAACTCGTTAAAGAAAAAATGTTTGAAATGAATTTCTTAATCGGCATGAGTGCTTTTATTGGAATATTCTCTATCATAATCATATCCTTTATGGTTATGAAAAAAATGAAGATATTATCAAGACACAGAAGATTATCAGTATTAATTTCTTCAGCAGTCTTCACAATCTTTTTCTTAATATTATCTATGATTACCAGTCAAATATATTTAATGTTCCTTGTGTTCACTCTATCTTGGGGAGTGTATTATGTTGAATGGTTAATTTATCGGAAGAAAAATGGATTACCACTACACGATCAAATTAGTCAAAGGGTGGTAATTACAAATGAATGAGACAATTATTAAAAAACCAGAGATAGATAAAGCAATTGGAAATGTTTTAATTTCTGAAACATCAAGGAATGGACTAATATTAATCATCGCTATTGTCTTTGTTTCGATTATGAGTGGTATCTTAGGTGCTTTCAAAAATGGAGAATTTCAAAGAACATACGATTTCGTAAGTGTTGATATACCCGTTTCTGAAGTAGACTATACTGATGAGATATTTAGTCAATTTAGCAAAGACTCAAGAGAGTTTAAATATGACAAAGTTGAAATACTTTATGATGAAGAACTTGGAGAAAATTACGAAGTCACAACCTATTGGTATAAAGGCTACTATAAAAACTACTTCTTCGGAAGTTCTTGGTTCTTTTTAGAAACAATGATGAATACATTAATGGTTACAATATTTTATATAGCGCTTATTAATTATTTAATTGCTAAAAAGAAAAGTGATGATGCCGTTTATAAGAAGCTAACTTCAGAAATAAATGATATTGTCATTGAAAAGAATTCTGTTCCATCTTCTACATTTGAACCATTCTTAGATGAATGGAATGGAGATCGTAAAGTTAAACAATTCATTTCTAATATCAAATACAAATTGTCAAAATTAGAAAGAAGAACTCCGTTCAAAGTTAGAAAGATTTTCTATAAAAGAGATGAACAAGGCAAATTGATTTTTGTTAAAGATGAAGAATTCTTAAATAAAAAAATTAAATTCTTAGCCTTTAAAAAAGGCTGGTTGCTTCAAAAAAGAGCAAGACATTATATTCAAACTAAAGAAAGATTGAATTCATTCTTAAGTGAAGAATATATATTACAAAATGTTGTTTATGAAAAGGTTAAATATTTCAAATACATTTATCCATCATTTGTTTATAATGGAAAAAATGGTATTCATAAAACAACAGATGAATATTCGGCAATTACCCCGGATTCTAAGAAACTGAAAAAAGATTTAGTGGCTAAGGTTATGCTTGGATTTGCCGTAACATCTGCATTCGCAACTGTATTATCCTTTACATTATTTAAAGCAGATGAAAATTGGTTAATCGTTGTCTATACTGTAATTTTGAAATTACTTCCATTAGTATTACA
>RZYO01000274.1 GCA_009930325.1 Spirochaetia bacterium
AGTTGCTACATGGAACGACATAAGGACAACAGAATTCCCTGTTGGACTTCGTGGAGAATAGAGTTTACTTACAAATCCCCATTCTTCACGAATATTTCATATTTTTTTAAACTGCTTAGATATAGAGCTACTATATTCTTCGAAGCTGAAAGTAATATTTACAGTTTGTGATTCAATTATATTTTTATTAAATTTTCTTAAAGTCACAGCTGGAATTGAGTTATTAGATTCATCAATTTTGAAACTTTCAATTATTATAGGTTTATAAATAGGCTCATAATTTATAGGGTAATATAAAAAATAATTTCCAAATTTGATTTTTAATATAAATTCACTAATTTTATCATTTTCTTTTATTTTTTTAAATACTTGAAGTCTGATTATATTTGATTCTGTTTCTGCGAATCCTAAATAATTTTCTGTTGGAATTTTAATATCCATATTATTAAACGCATCTAGAATCCATTTTAATTTAATTCTTTCATTATTATCTATTACTAACCAAAATGAATGTAATAAAGATCTTAATGCTTTTTGAATATTAAACTGTTTCATTGGAAAAGGAACAGTAACTTTTCCTTCATCAATATTAATATTCATATTTTCATTAGTTTTTACATAAATTCCTTCATTTTGTCTTAATTCAATTTCTGTATTTTTGTTTTTTGATTTACGAGAGATTCCTTGTCTAGGTTTAATATTTCCAGAAATTAAATAAGGACTTAGCATTTTTGAAAGTTCATATTCAAAATCATTACCAAATTTTTGATTACAAAGATTGCATTCTTCTTTGGATAATAATTTTGAATTTCCGAAAAATGCAGGTAAAATATGTGCTTTATGTGTAAATAAGGCTTCATCTGCTCCTTTGCCACAAAAAGCGCACTTCTTTGTGTCTGGACCTAAAAACTCAGGTCCTTCAGGGTCTGTTGTATCTAACTCATAACAATATATTGATTGATAATAATCATCAAATTTCAATTTATTAAGTTCTTCATATAGTTTGTTTTCTATTTTTGGATTAAATAATATTTTTCCCACTGTGGTTTCCTTAGCATAAAATAGTTTATCATAGAAAACTAAATTTATACACACTGAATTATTTTAATAATTAATTATTTATTATAACCTTTTTTTATGTTAAACTTGGTAGTATTAATACTAGGAGACAAACAAAAATGGGCAACAATAATAAGCAACAAGAAAGAGCTGAACTTCATAAAACTATATGGGGAATAGCTAATGATCTTAGAGGTAGTATTGATGGATGGGACTTTAAACAATATGTACTAGGTATGTTATTTTACAGATATATATCTGAAAACCTAACTAATTATATAAATAAAGGTGAAAGAGATTCAGGATTTACTGATTTTGATTATAAAGAATTAAGTGATGAAGAAGCTGAAACAATTAGAGACTCTATTGTTGAAGAAAAAGGTTTCTTTATATTACCTAGTGAACTTTTTGTTAATATTCAAAAGAATGCTAAAAATGATGCTAATCTAAATGAGACATTACAAAAAGTATTTATCAATATAGAAAACTCAACTAAAGGGTCTGATAGTGAAAGTGACTTTAAAGGCTTATTTGATGATTTAGATGTTAATAGTAAGAAACTTGGTGATACTGTTATTAAGAGAAATGAAAAACTAGTTAAACTGCTTAATGGAATAGATTCCATGAAAGCAGGGGACTATCAAGATAATAGTATTGATGCCTTTGGTGATGCTTATGAATATCTAATGGGTATGTATGCATCTAATGCTGGTAAAAGTGGAGGAGAGTATTATACTCCTCAAGAAGTATCAGAGTTATTGACAAAAATAACATTAGTTGGGAGAACTGAAGTTAATAAAGTATATGACCCAGCATGTGGTTCAGGCTCTCTTTTATTAAACTTTGCTAAAATACTTGGAAAGGATAAAGTTAGAAAAGGATTTTTTGGACAAGAAATTAATCCAACAACATATAACCTTTGTAGAATTAATATGTTCCTTCATGATATTGATTATGATAAATTTGATATTGCTTGTGATGATACTTTAACTACTCCTCATCATTGGGATGAAGAACCGTTTGAGGCTATAGTATCAAACCCACCTTATTCAATTAATTGGGAAGGTGATGATA
>RZYO01000275.1 GCA_009930325.1 Spirochaetia bacterium
ATACTTAGAGATTTATTAGTAGAGCAAGTTGAATTAATTAAAGAAGTTTATAGTAGTGGAGATTTTCCTGAATTAGTAAGTAAGATGAGTAAGTGTATTGATTGTAGAATAATGCCTATGAGTGAAAAAGACAGAAATATAATGCCTGTGGGAGAGTTATATAGTGGTGCTATGACAGGTTATTTTTATCCTGAATATAATAGAGATGGAATTGATTTTAAAGTAGAGATTGGAGATATAATTAATAATAAAAAGAAAAATATTAAATATAAAGTTATAAGTATAATGGAAGAACAAAACCTTAATGAAGTAATGATATATAGAAAATGTTTATTAAAGTTGATATAAATGGAAGAATTTGAAATTTTATTAAATTTTAGAGGATTAGATTTAGAATTATATAAAAAAAGTAAGGAAGTATTATATAAAGCAACAAATAAGATAAAGAATATAGCTAAAGAAAAAGCTCCTGTTGATAATGGGATGCTAAGAAAAAGTATAAGGATGTTTCCATTAGAAAGTGGTGCTGATGAGTATTTTATAGTTGATGGAGTTGATTATGGGATACATGTTGAGTATGGAACTTTGCCACATATTATATTGCCTAAGAATGCTAAAGTTTTAAGATTTGAAACTGATAAAAAAGGAAGAAGAGGGAGAAGACAGGGATTGAAATATGCTAATATTGTGTTTGCTAAGTGGGTTAAGCATCCTGGAACAAAAGAACAACCTTTTTTTAGGCCTGCTTTACACGAAGTAGAAAAATATTGGTTAGATAGAATTAGAGATGATGTTTTTAGTAAAAAATAAACAAGTTTAAATAATTAATAGTATAAATAAATATATACCATCTTGTTGATGTTAGCAATATGGTATGATAGCAAGATGCTTAATTAAGACCAAGAGGTAACTAAAGATGTATTATATTAATCCTAAGTATATATTAGTAGATTTTCTAAGAAAGAATGTAGAAGATTGTAGAAGTGAGAGAAAAGGAATTCTAATTGAAAAGACACACGATATTAGTGTTAGTTCTAATTTAATAAATTATGATGATTTAGGTGGTTATGTTTTTAGTTATATTGATAAGATTGTTAAGAATGATGTGGAATTAGTTAAGTGGAAAGATTATTTTATATTATTTAGAGAAAAGAAAATATTATTTAAAGAAAATTTAGAAGCTGAAGATGAAGTTAAAATTTTTTATGGTAGTGTTGTTAAGAATTGGATATTTTGGGATAAAGTAATTAGTAGTGTTAGCGAGAATGAATATCCAAGAATGAGTGTAAGTGTTATAAGTAGTAGTGGTAATAGATTAGGAAGATATGATGCACCTGTTGTTACTAATATACAATTTGAAGTTAGTGTATGGACTAAGGAGAAGAGTAATACACAGAGTTTTAGTATTGATGGTTCTATTTATTTTGGAGATGAGTTGGCTGAAAGATTAAGTTATGATGTTATGAAAGTATTAAGATTAAAAGAAAGTGAATTAATGAATACTTTATTTGATTTTGAGCCTATACAGAGTATAGCGAGAGAAGTTATGTATGATGAAGATTTACAGGCTTTTAGGAAGGTTGTTGAGTTTAGTATGAGTTGTATTAATGTAGGATATAAGTGATTAAAATGGTTTATAATGAATATATGATAGGAAAAACACAGAGATTAAGCTGGGTTAAAGAAACTAGTTTTGGAGCTGGTGGTAATTTAGATAATGGTAAAGTAGTAGGTTATGAAGCAACTATTAGTCCTAATTTTAGTCAGGGATTATCAGAAATATTGAATGATGGTGCAGGTAAAAGGACTATAAGTAAGAAAATATTAGGAATAAAAAGTTTATCTTTTGATTTAAGTTTTAAAATAGTAGATTTTGAGTTTTTGAAGTATTGTGGATATGAATTTACTAATGTTGTTGCTGGAAGTTACTTTACACACACAGGAACTTTAAAAAATTATATACAGAGTTTTTTATTAGAATGGGTATTAAAGGATGATTTTGTGTTAGAATTAAATGGTTGTGTTGTAAATACTGCTAATATTAGTTATAGTAAGGCTACAAGTGGAAGTGAGGCTTTTATTGGAGTTACTTTGAGTTGTATTGCTAAAGATATAA
>RZYO01000015.1 GCA_009930325.1 Spirochaetia bacterium
GGCTTTGTGTAAATAAAAAAATATTTCTTGCCATATTTATAATGTTGTCTTATCATATAGATACTAAAGATTATGTCTTTGTGTTTCGTAATGGAACAGAAATGGAATTCTATAAGGTAATCTTATAGCAAGTTAGGTCTCCAAATAGTTAACATATTCCATTGGGGAGAGTTGTTGAGGACTCTCCCCTTATTTATGTCTTTATCTTGATGAAAATTAAAACAATATGTATAGTGAATCAAATATTATTAAGGAAAAAGTTATGATTGTTTGTAAATTTGGTGGTAGCTCTGTTGCTAGTGCTCAGCAATTAGAGAAAGTTAAAGCAATTATTGATTCAGATTCAAGACGTCAAGTAATTGTTGTTTCGGCTCCAGGAAAAAGAGATAGTTCTGATATAAAAGTAACAGATTTATTATATTCCTGTTGTAGAGAAGTGAAGGAAAGTGGTTCTTGTGAAACCTCTTTTACAAAAATTGAAAATAGATTCATTGAAATTCTTGAAGATTTATCTTTAGAAACAGATTCAATGAGAAAAGCTTTGGCAGAAGTTAAAAAAAATATTGATAATAATGCTGGAGAGAATTATGCAGCTTCAAGGGGCGAATATTTAAATGCTATAGTAATCGCTCAATATTTAGGCTTTGAATTTGTTGATGCGGCAGAATTAGTTGTTATTAATGAAAATGGTACAATTAATGAAGAAACTTGGGAACTAATTGATAAGAAATTAGATAAAAGTAAAAAATATTTAATTCCAGGATTCTATGGAAGAAATAAAAACAATGTTGTAACCACTTTTTCAAGAGGTGGCTCTGATATTAGTGGTGCTATATTTGCAAAAGCAATGAATGCTGAAGTATATGAAAACTGGACTGATGTAGCAGGTTGCTATAATGCTGATCCAAGGTATATTGATGCAGCTTATCCTATTGAAACTATGACCTATAAAGAAGTTAGAGAGTTAGCTGCTTTTGGGGCTAGTGTTTTCCATTCTGATGCTATTGCACCTGTAATGGAAGTTGGAATTCCAATAAATATTAAAAATACAAATGATATTAATGCTTGTGGTACAATGATAGTATCAGAGAAAAATGAAAATGGACCAGTTGGTGTTTCTCAAATTGGTACTTATACAAAATTAACATGTAGAAAATTAATGTTATATAAAGAACCTGGGATGATTAATTTAATTCATACTGTTTTAAGAACATATGGTATTAATCCTTTGTTCTCAACACAGGGTGTAGATACTTTTTCTTTGGTCTTTGATAAAACTTCAATAAGTGAGAAAAATCTTAGTTCCTTAAAAACTAGAATGCTTGAAGAATTTAAATTTGATAATATTGATTTAGAAAATGATTTAGCTATTGTTGGTGTTGTTGGACAACAAATAAATGATGACCTTTTATATTTTAAGAAAAGCATAGACGCTTTATATGAAAATGGAATCATGATTTATCAAAGCGTAACTGGATCAAGTTCTCTTTCTTTTTTTGCTTTAGTAAAAGATATAGAAGCAAAAAAAGCAGTACAAGTAATTTTTAATTCTTTATTTTTATAAGAGACAATATAATAACCCAATAAAAAAGGCTGTTCATTGAACAGCCTTTTTTTGTGAAACAATTAAATTAGTTAATTGCTAATTCGCTTTCCATGTCAAAGAATTTAGCTTTTTCCATTAATGCGATAAGAGCAACTTTTTGATCAGGTTTTACTTCAAATTCAGGAGCAATTTTACCAATTACTTGTGCTTTGGAAGTAGAAACATAAACGTGAGTTTCACTACCTAATGGTTCAACAACTGATACACTACCAACTAAAGTCTTACCATCAATTGCTTTTTCACTATATTGAACATCTTCTGGACGAATACCAAAAGTAACTGTTTTTCCAACATAGCTCTTTAATAATTTAGCTTGTTCTGGAAGAACTTGAAGTTTAAAGGTACCTTCGTTAACATAAATATTATCGCCTTCAGCTTCAACTTTTGTTTCTAAGAAGTTCATTGGTGGAGAACCGATGAATCCAGCTACAAATTTATTAACTGGTGAGTTGTACAATTCTAATGGTTTACCAATTTGTTGAATAACACCAAATTTCATTACAACAATTTTATCAGCCATAGTTAATGCTTCAACTTGGTCGTGAGTAACATAAATCATTGTTGCTTGTAATCTGTGGTGTAATGCAGAAATTTCAGCTCTCATTTGTACACGTAACTTAGCATCAAGGTTTGATAAAGGTTCATCAAAAAGGAATACTTTTGGTTGACGAACAATAGCACGTCCAACAGCAACACGTTGTCTTTGACCACCAGATAAAGCTTTTGGCTTTCTATCTAATAATTCTTCAATGTCAAGGATTTTTGCTGCTTCACGAACTCTTTGATCAATTTCAGCTTTGTCAAATTTACGAATTTTTAGACCAAATGCCATGTTATCGTAAACTGTCATGTGAGGGTAAAGTGCATAGTTTTGGAATACCATTGCGATATCTCTATCTTTTGGTGGAACATCATTAACTAATTTATCATCAATTAATAATTCTCCAGAAGTAATGTCTTCTAAACCAGCTACCATTCTTAGAGTGGTTGATTTACCACATCCGGAAGGTCCAACAAGGACCACAAACTCTCTGTCTTCGATATCAATGTTAACGTTATCAACAGCTTTAACATTTCCATCGTAAATTTTACAGATGTTTTTTAGATTTACAGTTGCCATAATTAGCTCCTATATTTATTTTATTTGTTCTAGAATAACCGTTAAATCTAAATATGTCAAACAAAAAACCATTGAGGTCTTGTTGAAAATGGCCTTTATTAAGCATTAAAATAAATGATTAATTATCAATTGTTAATAATTCTGAAATTATTGGGAAGGTTATCTTTATAACACAACCTTTTTTATCAACTCTATTATTTATTGAAATAGTTCCTTCATATTTTGTTATAATTCCATAAACTAATGATAACCCGAGTCCAGTATTTGAGCCGTTATTTGATTTTGTTGAAAAGAAAGGTGTGAAGTAATCCTTGCTTTCATCTATTCCTTCTCCTGTGTCTTTAACTTGGATTTCAATACTTTGTATTCCATATAGTTCTATTTGATTAATTATAATTTCAATTTCACCATCTTTTTTAATTGATTCAAAGCTATTTTTAATAATATTTAAAATAGCTTGTTTTAGCTCATTTTCATTTATATAAGCATAGTTGTTTAAGCTTAATTCTTTGAAAATTATTTTAATATTTTTTAATTTTGCGTTTAACTTTAGTAAATCTATCATTTCATTTATTAAATCATTAATGTTAGTATTTTCTGGAGTTACTTTTTCTAAATTCGAAAAGTTTTGGAGATTGCTAACTATTTTTGTAATATAATTTACTTGTTTGGAAAGTTTGTTAACTATTGAAATTAATTCGGGATCATTATATTTGAATTTAATATTAGTTAGATAGTTACTTATAATTTCCAAGGGGTTATTAATTTCATGAGCTACTCCAGCAGATAAAAGACCAACAGAAGATAATTTTTCTGATAATTGATTGTTTTGTTGAAGGGAGTCATATTCTGTAATATCGTAGAAAATAAACATAGCTCCAATTTTTTCATTATTATCATAAATTGGTGAATAGTGTGCATTAAATATTCCATGTATATTATTAATGCATATAGATAAATGGAATATTGTATTTTCATCAAAGAGATTTAATTGGTTTAATAAAATATTTTTAGTTGTTGGACTTGTTTTTTCAAATAATTCTAGACCTGATTTCTCTAAAAAAAGAGAAGGACTTATTTTAAATGAATTTATAAAATATTTATTAATTAATTTTAATATTCCTTCATTATTCAAAATAATTAAATTTATTGGAAGATTTTCTAAAATAGCTTCATTATATTTGATTAAATGATAAAAAGAGTCTACTTGAGGTTGATAAACAGGAGCTTCAGAGAATTGAGTATATGCCATTTTGATGATTTGCATTTTTCCAACACTTTGAATATTTTCAGTTAAAATGTTTTTACCGTGCCTAATTATAGAAACTTTATCAGCAATATCATAAACCCAATCGATTTTATGAGTCATTATAATAATTGAGCACCCTTTTTCTCTGAGAGATGATAAGATTTTCTTTAATTTTGAATAGTATTCAACAGAAATTTTATCTAGCGATTCGTCGAGAATTAATACTCTAGGATTGTTCTTTATTTTTGCTAAAATTGATATTAATGCTTTTTCAGAAAGAGTTAAATTTTTTGTTACTTTCGAGACATCAAGGTTAAAACCTAAATTTAAAAGATATTCATTAGCAATTTCTTGAATTCTTTTTTTTAAGTTAAGTGAAAAAAAAGGTGATTTTTTATCACAATAAAATAAATTCTCTGCAACTGTAAAATATGGGTTTAATAATAATTGTTGATGAACAAATTCTATCCCTTTCGACATTGCTACTTTTGGCTTTAAATAATTATATGAAGAATTATCGATAATTAATTTGCCTAAAGTCGGTTTTAGTAAACCACAAAGGATTAAACCAAGGCTTGATTTTCCAGCTCCATGCTCTCCAATTAATGCGTGTATACTACCTTTTTTGAAACTAATGCTTGCATTATCTAAAGCTTTTACTTCACTATAATTTAATGAAATATTCTCCATTTCAACAATATTTTCATTCATCACTATTTATTCCATATTTTTTTAATTTTAAATATAAAGTGTTTCTACTCATATTTAAGAATTTAGCAGTTTCTGATTTATTATTTTTATTTCTTATTAATACTTTTTTAATTAGTTCTTTTTCTCTTTGTTGAATTATACTTAAAGAACTTAAATTTTTTGAACCATATAATTCAAAACTAGGGGGAAGATCTTCAATCTGAATTTTATTATCTTGAGATATTGTAGTTGCATAAAGAAGAGCATTTTTTAATTCTCTAATATTTCCAGGCCATTTATAATCTATAAAAACCCGTTTTACTTCTTCAGATATTTTTTTCTTAGGCATTTTTGTGTTATTGCTTATTTCTGTTAATAAAATATCAATTAAGTCATCTAAATCATCTTTTCGATTTCTTAATGCAGGTATTTTTAAAAGGCCACCATTTAACCGATAAAATAAATCCTCTCTAAAAGTTTTTTCTTCTACCATTTGAATTAAATTTTTATTAGTTGCTGCAATAAATCTTACGTCTATTTTTTTTGTTGTTTTACCTCCAATTCTTCTAATTTCTTGGTTTTGAATAACTCTAAGAATTTTTGCTTGGAGTGTGGTTGGCATATCTCCAATTTCATCTAGAAGTAGGGTTCCTTTGTTTGCTTGTTCAAAAACTCCTATATAATCGGATTCAGCTCCTGTATAAGCTCCTTTTTCATGTCCAAATAATTCATTATCTAATAAGGCCTCTGGGAACGCAGCACAATTTATTTTTACAAACTTTTCTGAAATCCTATTAGAATTTTTATAAATATAATCAGCAAGTAATTCTTTTCCACTTCCATTTTCTCCAATTATTAATATTGAAATATCTGAAATAGCTAATTTTTTTGCTGTATTTAGTACATTGGAAAATTCATAATTTTTGCTTGCTAAGATTGGACTTTCATCTTTGATTTTTTCTATTAATTTTTTATTCTCTTCTTTATATTTTAAATTTTCAGTAGCAGAATCAATTCTTGTACAAAGTGTATTGAAATCGATAGGTTTTTTTACAAAATCAAAAGCGCCTAATTTCATAGCTTTTACTGCAGCTTCAACTGTTGCATATCCCGTTATCATTATTATAGGGATGTTTGAATATTGTTTTTTTATTTTTTCTAAAGTTTCAACTCCATTTTCTTCTCCTAATCTTACATCAAGAAGGATTACACATATTTGCTCTTTTTTTAAAACATCAAAAGCTTCTTTTGTATTTCTTGCATAAAAAAGTAAATGACCAACATAAGAAAAGTTGTCTTTTAATACTTCGAATAATTGCTGATTATCATCAATTAATAAGATGTGCACTACATAACCTCCATGGTGTCATATTACAATTGTATCTTTTAGGACAATAATGAACACTGTTTGTACTATTTTAGGACAATTGTAAAGCATGTTTTAATTTTTAACAATATTAAAAATTATTTAATTCATTACAGTATAAAAAATAATTCGATAGTGTATATTAATTGGCATGCTATTTGCATTAATTTGTTTGTATGAGAGAGAATAATATAATGTAAGAGTATTTTAGATTTATTATGATTTGTAACAAATTTAATTTAGTATAAATATGCATAGTGTCTTTTACTAAAATAATATTTAATAATAATCATATAATTAGAATAAAAAACATTATATTAATAAATTGATAATAAAAGAGGAGTGAGTGATGAAAAAGTTATTAACAATTTTATTGGTATCAAGTTTAGCTTTGACTTCTATCTTTGCACAAGGAAAGAGTGAAGAAGCTACTAGCACAAAAGAAAAAGGCATTGGTGATTTAAAGATAGTATTAATATTACCAGGACCAATTAATGACCAATCTTGGAATGCAACAAACTATGCAGGTCTTGTTGCTTGTAATGACCAATTAGGTACAAAAATGGAATATTTAGAAAATGTTCAAGCTTCAGATTATGAATCAACTTTTAGAAACTATGCTGAAAGAGGTTATGATTTAATAATGGCTGCTGGTACTCAATTTGATGATGCTGCAAATAAGATTGCTGGTGAATATCCTGATTCAACATTCTGTGTAGTTAATGGATTCAGAGCAGATTATGCTAATGTATCTCCTATTTTCCCAAAAGAATATGAAGCAAGTTATATTGCTGCTTTAATTGCAGGTGAAGTTACTAAAAATGGTAAATTTGCAACAATTGGTGGATTTCCAAATGAAGCTATGGAAAAATTATTAGATGTATATGAATATGTTTCAGTTGAATTGGCTCAAGAAAGAGGAATTAGCAATTCAAGTGCTACTCGTTCTTATGCAAATAGCTGGTCTGATATTGCTTTAGGTAAACAAATGGCTGAAACAATGATTGATAATGGTGCTGATACATTGTTTGTTTATGCAAACCAAGTAGGTCTAGGTGCTATTCAAGCAGCAAAAGAAAAAGGTGTTAAATTTGTTGGTTTCTCAAGTAACCAAAATGATACAGCTCCTGGAACTGTTGTAGCTTCTGTATTATTTAATTTCCAAACTTTCTATACATGGGCTGTTCAAAAGTACTTTGAAGGCACTTTAGATGGTGGAAAAGTTCATGAAGCAGGCATTAAAGAAAATATCTTTAAACCAATTTATACTGATCAAATTAGTGAAAGTGTAAGAGCAAAAATTTCAGCAGGTATCGATTCTGCAGTAGCTGGGAATGTAGATTTCCAATCAATGTTTAAATAAAAAATTAGTGATTGCACAATATCCTAATAATTATAATATAGTTATAGGATATTGTGTTTGTTTAATTATATTTAATTTTAGAAATTATTTTTTTTAGGTTATCCTAATTAATAAAATTCTAATGAATATAATTAAAAAAAATAAAAAAATATAAAACTAAAAAAATTAAAAAATTTAAAATATAGTTTGTTTATATAATTTGTTTATACACTTTATTAATATAGCTTTTTTATTATTTGCAATAAAAGTATAGAAAAAAAATTATATAATTGAACGATATTAATGAGAGGAAGTATTTAAATGGATAAACCTTTTTTTGAACTTAGAAGTATATCTAAATACTTTGCAAAAGTAATTGCAAATAAAGATGTTTCCTTCTCTGTTAATCGAGGTGAAGTGTTAGCTCTTTTAGGAGAAAATGGGGCTGGTAAGAGTACTTGTATGAAAATTCTTTATGGTCTCTATAATGCAGATGAAGGTCAAATCCTTAAAGATGGCAAACCTATTGTAATAAAATCTCCTAAAGATGCAATGAGATATAAAATTTCAATGATTCAACAACATTTTTCTTTAGTATCAGCACATACTGTTACAGAGAATATTATACTTGGAAACGTTAAAGGGCGAATAGACTGGCAGAAAGAAGAAGATAAAATACAAGCTCTTGCTGACAAATATGGTTTTAGTGTTGATTCTAGAAAAAAAATTAAAGATTTAACTGTTGGAGAACAACAAAAAGTTGAAATATTAAAAGCTTTATATCTTGATGCTAATTTATTAATTATGGATGAACCTACTGCAGTATTAACACCTCAAGAAATTGATAATTTAATGGAATTTGTTCGAACATATTCAAAACAAGGAAATGCCGTAATTTTTATAACACATAAACTAAAAGAAGTAATGACTGTAGCAAATAGAATTATTGTTATGAGATCAGGGATGGTTTATGGTAATGTTAAAAAAGATGAAACTGATGAAATTCAATTATCTAGAATGATGATTGAAAGTTCAATAGAAAAACTAGAAAATCCAAAATTTGATTCTATTAGCAATCAAGTTTGTGTTTCTATAAAAAATCTTACTGTAAAAGAGAATAATGAAATACCTTTATTAAAAGATATTTCTTTTGATATTCATAAAAGTGAAATATTCGGAATTGCTGGAGTCTCTGGAAATGGCCAACTTGAATTATGTATGGCTTTATGTGGAGCTTTAAAAATAAATAGTGGTTCTATCTTTGTTAATGGAGTAGATATTTCATCTTATTCAATAAAAGATAGGATTGAAATGGGTATGGGATATGTTCCTTCAGACAGACATAGATATGGAATGGTAATGTCTATGAGTTTAGCTGAAAATATTTTATTAAAAACTAGCTATTCTAAAGAATGGAAAAAAAATGGTTTAATTGATAAAAAGAAGTTAAAAGATAAAACTAATAAAATATTAAAAGACTTTAAAGTTAAAGCTCCTGGCCCTTCTTCAATTGCAAAAGAGCTATCTGGTGGTAATCAGCAAAAGGTTATTGTTGGAAGAGAGGTTGAAAATTGTGGAGATTTTATAATTTTTGATCAACCTACAAGAGGTTTAGATTTAGGAGCAATAAATAATGTACATGCTTCTATAATAAGAGAAAAAGAAAAAGGGAAAGCTATTATGTTAGTTTCTACTGAATTATCTGAAATATTCACTCTTTGTGATAGAGTTGCTATTTTTTATAAAGGAGAGATCCAAGGAATTTATAAAACAACAGATTTAAATAGTGAAAAAATAGGTCTTTTGATGGCAGGGTATAAAAATCAGGAGGAAAAAGAAAATGGATAAAAAGACTCGTGATATTTTAATCACTAGCTTCTTAGCAATCGTTTTTGGCTTAGTACTCAGTGGTTTTATGATTTTGTTCTTAGGTAAGAATCCTATTTCTGTTTTTGCCCTTCTTTTTTCTTCTATGTTTAGAGATGGCTATACAATTGGTGAAATTTTTGTAAAAGCAACGCCTCTTATTTTTACATCTCTAGCTTTTGCTTTTACCTTTAAAGCTAATTTATTTAATATAGGAGCTCAAGGACAATTTTATATTGGTTCTTTAGTTGCAGTCTCTATTTCATTATTAATTCCACATCCAATTGCAATTCCGATAGCTATAGTTTTATCATTTATTGCAAGTGGATTGTGGGGAGGAATGATTGGCTTTTTCAAAGCTAGATTTAAAGCCAATGAATTTCTAATTAGTATGATGAGTACTTATGTTGCATTAAATCTGATGAACTTCCTTTTACGTACGGTATTAATGGAATCAAAAGGAGAATATCCTCAAACAGAATCCTTAAGTAAAAGCACTTGGCTTTTAAAAATTGTTCCTCATACTCGGCTTCATTTTGGATTTATACTTGCAATAGTTGTTGCAATAGTCATTTGGTTATTATTATATAGAACTACATTAGGTTTTAGAATAAGAGCTGTTGGGCAAAACCAAGAAGCTGCAAGAATGAGTGGAGTTAATCCTGAATGGATTTTCATTTTCGCCTTCTTTGTTAGTGGTGGTTTGGCTGGACTTGCTGGTATAACAGAAGTTAATGGTGTACAGCATATGCTTTTACAAGGTTTTAATCCATCAATAGGCTCATTAGGAATAGGAATAGCTATTTTAGCAAATGCAAATCCAATTGGAATAATTTTTGCTTCAATTCTTTTTGGAGCTTTACAAGTTGGGGGAACTATTATGGGGCAAATATCTGGAGTTCCTTCTAGTATAATTGATCTTATGGAAGGATTTGTAATGGTTTTTGTTATTATTTCTTACTATATAAGAAATAAATGGGAAATCAAAAGAGAAAAGAAATCATTAATAGAGGGGGACAAATAATGATAGTAAATTTATTATCTCGAGCAATGATGATGAGTACCCCTTTACTTTTTGGGGCATTGTCAGAAGTTTTTTCTGAAAGAACAGGAATGATGGTTACCGCTATTGAAGGTATCTTTTTAATGGGTGCTTTGGCGGGGTTTACTACTGCATATATTTCAGGAAGTTTAGGCCTAGGATTATTGTTTGCAGCTTTAGCTGGTCTTTTAGTTGCAATTCTTTATGCTTACCTTTGTGTTACATTAAAGCAACATCAAATTGTTACTGGAACCGCTATTAATATTTTAGTTGCTGGTTTGTGTTCTTTTTTACAAAGAGTTGTTTTTGGAGTTCCTTTATCTCCTTTAACAGTAGAACCTTTTCAGAAAATTGCAATTCCTCTTCTTTCAAAGATCCCTGTACTAGGACCAATATTTTTTAATCAAAATATTTTAACTTATTCAGTTTACTTTTTAGTTCCTCTTGGATTTTTTATATTATATAAAACTTCACTAGGTTTAATAATAAGATCAACTGGAGAAAATCCAGAAGCAGTTGATGTTTCTGGTATCAATGTTTCAAGAGTAAGGTTTATTGCAGTAATGTTCTCTGGCTTGATGTGTGGTATTGCTGGTGCTTTTTATTCAATTGGATATTTAGGAATGTTTACCACAAATATCATTGGAGGTAGAGGTTGGATTGCTTTTGCTATATGTTTCTTAGGAAACTGGAATCCTATAGGCGCTTTTATTGGAACAATTATATTTGGATTAGCTGAGGCTTTTGCAATATTAATGCAATCAAGTTCAATATCATTTCTTCCAAATGAGTTATTTATTGCACTTCCATATATTTTAACGATTATACTAACAATTAGTAGAAAGTCATTTAATGTGCCTGCAAAATTAGGTACTGCATATGTTAAAGAAAATTAAATAATTTAAAAGAGTTAATAAAATATTCGCCATTCTTTTGAATGGCGTTTTTGCTTTTAATAAACTTTTGAAAATTCTTTTAATATTTCTTGGTCTGAATCTAATTCTTCATCTTTAACAATTTCAATTGGAACCCATACTTTTTGCAAAGTTCCAGAATTTTCAGAATATATACAAACTTTATTGTTTCTTTTATCTACTTTAATTATTTCACCATTAAAAGTTGCTAGAGGGCCTGAAATAACATTTACTTTAGACCCAATTTCTAATGTAATTTTTGAAGGAGTGATGGTCCCATTATGGGAAAAAATCCAAGAAGCATAAATATAATCATTTCTTTCAAGTTTATATGAAATATTTTTTGATTTATTTTCAATAGAATTTTTACTTTCAACAAGGCCATAACAATCAGTAATTTTTCTAAAATCTCTCGAGTATATATCTAATTCAATTTCAGATTTTATAAATAAATATCCAGGTGTTAAGGGCTTATTAACATTTTCAAAGGTTTTTCCTTTTTTAATTTTATATTGTTTTGTAGGAAATAAAACTTGAAAGAATATAGAAGTATCAAATGTTTTTTTTAAATAATTTTCTATTTCTTCTTTTATTTTTGTCTCTTTTGAGACTCTACATGCGATACAATAATAATTCATAGTATGAAAAATACTTTATAAAAGACCTTTTATCAAGGAAAATTATTATACTATGTTAAATATATTTATAAAAAGAGGATATTGTGCAAAAAATATAGAATTTTAGCTCTTAACAAAAATTGAATTATGATAGAATATAATAGTATGTAGAGAATTTGATTCTTATATCATGAGAGGTAACATATGAAAATATTATTAACAGGTGGTGCGGGCTATATTGCTTCACATACATGTATTGAGTTGGTTAAAGCAAATCATGAGCCAGTAATTGTAGATAACTTTTATAATAGTCAAAAAGAAGCAATTAAAAGGGTAGAAGCAATTGTTGGAAAATCAATTGCTTATTATGAAGCAGATGTTTGTGATAAAGAAGCAATGAGATCTATTTTTGAAGAAAACAAGTTTGACGCAATTATTCATTTTGCAGGATATAAAGCTGTTGGAGAATCTGTTTCTAAACCAATTGCTTATTATAGAAATAATATTGATTCTACATTAACAATTTGCGAATTAATGAAAGAATATAATGTTAATAAAATAGTATTTAGTTCTTCAGCTACTGTTTATGGATTGGCAGAGGTTGTTCCTCTAAAAGAAGGAATGCCAACAGGTTGTACAAATCCTTATGGTTGGACAAAATATATGATTGAACAAATTTTAAGTGATTTTGCTGCTGCAAATAAAGATATTTCAGTTGTATTACTTAGATACTTTAATCCAATTGGAGCACATGAATCTGGAATGATTGGCGAAGACCCTGTTGGAATTCCAAACAATCTAATGCCATATATTTGCCAAGTCGCTGTTGGGAAATTACAGAAATTATCTATTTTTGGAGATGATTATCCAACTCCTGATGGAACAGGGGTAAGAGACTATATTCATGTTGTTGATTTAGCACGTGGACATGTAGCTGCTTGTGAATATGATCATAATGGTACAGAAATAATTAATCTTGGAACAGGAATTGGATATAGTGTCTTAGATATGGTAAAAGCTTTTGAAAAGGCAAATAATATAAAGATTCCATATCAAATAGCTCCAAGACGTTCTGGTGATATTGCAACTTGTTATGCTGATGCTTCAAAAGCAAAAGAATTATTAAATTGGGAAGCCAAATATGATTTGACAACTATGTGTAGAGATGCTTGGAATTGGCAAAGTAAGAATCCAAAAGGTTATAATAAATAATAAAAATTTATAATAAATACATAATATATTTTACTGTTGATTGTGTCTTTTTTGGACAAATCAGCAGTTTTTTTTTCAAATATTTAAATTATTATAACAAGTTTGTTTTTAAAAAGAATATTATAAAAAAAAATAGACAACTTAATTCAAAAGTCAAAAAACTAGACAATTTTATATAAAAAATGATTTTTTTTGTCTTGCGGGCATAAGATATCTCTTTTAGTCTTTTGAATATAAAACAAAAGGAGAAAATAAATGAAGAAACGATTTTTAATGTTATTAATGTGTTTAGTAAGTATTTCTATGTTGTTTGCAAATGGAACAACCGAATCAAAGAGTGATGATCCAGTATTAAATTGGCCTGAAGAACCAATTAATGTAATTTGTCCTTGGGCTGTTGGTGGAGTAGCTGATTTAGTAAATAGAAAAGCGGCAGTTTATGGGGAAGAATTATTAGGTCAACCTGTATTAGCTACTAATGAATTAGGTGCTGGTGGTAATGTTGCTTTAACAAATTTCTTAAAAAACAAACCAAATTCATATAATTTAATTTTTGGAGGCGAAGGGGGGGGTCTCAATAGCTCCAAATGTTGAAGGAAAAGAAGCAATCATGTTTAAATATGATGATTTTGTTCCTGTCATGAATATGTATACCGCTACTTTCGTAATGACAGCAGATGCTTCATTAAATATTAATAATTTAGATGATTTAAAAGAATATGGAAAAACTCATGATTGCCAAGTTGCAGTAAATGGTATTTCTGGTTCAGAGGCTTTCTTAGCAAAAGCCTTGTTTAAAGAATTAGGTATTCAATTAACTCTTGTAAGTTATAATGGTGCAAATTTAGCTCTTGATGCAGTTGCAAAAGGTGAAACAGCATTTGCTATTTCTCACCAGTCTCAAGCTAAAGGTGCTGTTGAAGGTGGATTAATTAAGCCTGTAACTGTATTTAGTAAAGACCCAGTATCTAATGATTTATTTAAAGATGTTAAACCTGTTGGAGCTTATGGTATTGATGCTTACTATCCAAATACATGTTTCTTATTAGCAAGAAAAGGAACATCTCCTCAAGTTGTTGAAAAAATAAGAAATGCTTATTTAACAATTATGCAAAAAGATGATGTTAAAGCTTTATTTGCGAAATTAATGATTGAATCATGTGATTGGACTGCTCAAGATATGGATAACCATATTGCGCATGTAATTCAAATAGTAAAAGACAATCAATAAATAATATAATATAAAGATGGTCTAATAATAGGCCATCTTTATATATAAATTTTAAAGGATAAATATGATTAATTTTATAGAAAAAATAGATAATTATATTGATAAAATTGCTTTAAAATTAGAAAAACGAAAAATTACAATACCAATAAATATAGTAGGAGCAATACTTTTTATTATTGTATCAATTGTTCTTTTGATTTTAGTTCCATCACAAATAAAAATAAATACAAAAGCAATGGTGAATGCAAGAACTTTTCCTGTTTTGATGCTTAGAATAATGCTTGTTTTTTCAATTATTTTGTTAATTAAAGATATTATTTTCTTAGTAAAGAAAAAAGAAATAGAGAAGAAAGAAATAAATTTATTAGTAGAAGTACGCTTTTTAATTCTATTAGCAATGTTAATAGTTTTTTTAGTAATGCTTTATTATACAACTTTTATAATAAGTTCTATTGTTTTTGGGTTTTTGATGCTTTTATTTTTTAGATCAAAAAAAATTATTAATTATATAATTGTATTTTTAGCAGCTATTTTGATTGGATATCTTTTCCAAAATGTACTTCATGTACGCTTACCATAGGAGATTATTAAATGGATTTATTTTTACAAGGAAGTTCCTTATTATTTAATATTCCTAATTTTCTTTATATGAATTTAGGATTACTCCTTGGTGTAATTTTTGGAGCTATTCCAGGGTTAACTGTAATACTATGTATTGTTCTATTTTTACCTTTTACTTATTCCTTGCAAGCTGTAGAGTCCTTTATGTTCTTATTAGGAATATATTGTGCTGGCTCTTATGGTGGATCAATTTCAGCAATATTAATTAAAACACCTAGAACACCTCATGCAGCAGCAACAATGCTAGATGGAAACCCTCTTTCAAAAAGAGGTCAGAGTATGAAAGCTTTGAACTTAGCTTTAAATGCTTCGACTTTTGGTGGTATTTTTTCTGCACTAGTTTTATTGTTTTTTGCACCACAAGTTGCAAAATTTGCTCAAATGATGGGAACTCCAGAGTATTTTTTGATTTGTGCATTTGGTTTAACAATAATAGCCGGAGTATCAGGTAACAATATTATTAAGGGAGTAATTACAGGCTCTTTTGGTCTTTTTTTAGCTACTATTGGAATTGATGCTATGTCAGGTGGAACTAGATTTATCTTTAATAATATAAATCTATATTCTGGTATTGCTTTAGTTATATCTTTGATAGGTTTATTTGCTTTATCTGAAGTTTTAGCAAAGAGTGAGAAAGCTGAAAAGAAAAATAAAGTTGATACTTCTCTTTTGAAAAAAGAAAATTCAAAGCTGACAAAAGAAGAAAAAAAGAGAATTAGAAAACCAATGCTATTATCAGCAATAATTGGTGTAATAATAGGAATAATTCCAGGAACCGGAGCTTCTATGGCTAGTTTCTTTAGTTATGATAGAGCTAAAAAAATGAGTAAATATCCACAAGAATTTGGAAATGGTTCAATTGAAGGAATTAGTGCTTGTGAAACTGCAAATAATGCTGTAACAGGTGCTACTTTAATTCCATTATTAACAATGGGTATTCCCGGTGATGGTTCAGTTGCAATTATGCTTGGAGCTTTAATGATAAATGGATTAACCCCCGGTCCAAATCTTTTTGTAGAAAATGGACCTATTATGTATGCCATAATGATAGGTTTAATATTTGTTAATTTATTTATGTTTCTACAAGGAAAATTTTTAACAAAATGGTTTGCAAAAATAATTTCTGTTCCTGTAGAAGTTTTAACCCCAATAATTGTTATGTTCTGTTTTGCAGGAGCTTTTAGTGTTAATTCATCTTTATTTGATATAGCTGTTACTCTTGTTTTCGCAGTGATTGCTTATATTATAAATAAATTAGGATTTTCAACTATTCCTGTTTTATTAGGTTTAGTTTTAGGGGCTTTAACAGAAGAAAATTTTAGAAGGTCATTAGTTTTGAGTGGTGGAAAATGGTCTATATTTATTTCTAGTCCAATTTGTATTGTATTTTTATCATTTATTATTATAACAGTATTCTTAATAGTAAAAAGTCAATTTAAAGATGACAACAAAGGAGAAAAAAATGAGCAAAAATAATATTGTTGTTTACTTTTCAGATCAACAACGTCCAGATACAATTGGCTGCTATGGGCAACCTTTAGATATAACACCAAATCTTGATAAAATTGCGAAAGAAGGTGTTTTATTTGAAAATGCATTTTCTCCACAACCTGTTTGTGGTCCATGTAGAGCTATTTTTCAGACCGGAAAATATGCAACAGATACAGGCTGTTTTAGAAATTCAATTGCATTGCCAACTAATTCAAAAACTATAGCTCATTATCTTGAAGAAAATGATTATGAAACAGCATATGTTGGAAAGTGGCATTTAGCTTCTACTGGAGATTTGGAAGCTGAACCTTATCAAGATTATCAAACTATTGCTATTCCTAAAGAATTAAGAGGTGGTTATAGTGGTTATTGGAGAGCAAGTGATTTATTAGAATTTACATCAGATGGATATGGTGGCTATGTTTTTGATGAAAATAATAACAAATGCGAATTTGAAGGATATCGTTGTGATTGTATAACTGATTATGCTCTTGATTTTATTAAAGATTATAATAAAGAAAAACCCTTTATGCTTTTCTTATCTCATATTGAGCCACATCATCAAAATAATGCAAATCATTATCAAGGTCCTATTGGAAGTAAAGAGAAATATAAAGATTTTACATTACCAAAAGATTTAGAGGTATTAGGTGGAAATGCTAGTGAAGAATATCCTGATTATCTTGGGCAATGTAATTCTTTAGATAAAAATTTAGGAAGAATAATAGACCAATTAAAATCAAAAGGTATTTATGAAAATACGGTAATAATTTATGTAAGTGATCATGGTTCTCATTTTAATACAAGAAATAAAGATAATCATTTAAATGGATATGATGATTATAAGAGAACTTGTCATGATTCAGCATTAAAGGTTCCACTCATAATAAGTGGAGGGCCTTTTAAACAATCAAAAGTTATTAAAGACCTAGTAAGCACTGAATCTCTTGCAAAAACATTACTATCTATTGCGGATATAGATGTATCTGACAAAATGATAGGAGAAAATCTTTTAGATGTTGTAAATAATGTTAATAAAGAGAGAGAAAATGAAGTTTATGCCCAAATTTCTGAAAGTAGAGTAGGAAGATGTATTCGAACTTCTAGGTATTTATATAGTGTTTATGCTGAAAATATAAACGGAGGAGAAAAAGCTTCTAGTGATTCTTATCTAGATGATTATTTATATGATATGGAAAAAGATCCTTATCCCTCTAGTGTAAAGTTAAATGTCCTAGTTATTCCTCTATTATATCCTTAGTTTCAATAAATGAAGGTAGTTTGAAGTTTTCTCCATTCATTTGTTTAAATTTTTCTATAGGAGTTAAGCCTCCTAAACTTCTTCTTGGATAAGTATTCATCCAGTCTTGTATCCATCTAATCTTTTTCTTTGGAATATCTGATAAATCCTGACCTTTGGGGATCCACCTTCTAATTATTCCATTGTGATTTTCATTTGTGCCACGTTCAAATGAACTATATGGGTGTGCATAAAAGAGGTCTAATCTTTTACCTTGAGTTAGTGCAGACTTTACTATTTCTTCGCCTCTAGAAAACTCTATTCCATTATCTACTGTCACTGTTTTAAAGATTTTTCTAAACTTAAGCGATCCAGATAATCTCTCCATTGTGTCAAATGTTTGCACAACTTCTTCTTTTTTTCTACTAGGAATTTTTCTTATTATCTCTAATTTAGTTGCCCTTTCTGTGCAAGTAAAAAGACTTGCTGATCCATTTCCTCTAGGTCCAACAACAGAGTCGCCTTCCCAGTGTCCTGTTGTATTACGTGCTTTTACCTCTTCTGGTCTCTGACTTATACTATGACTTGCTGCATAAGCTCTAGAGTGCTTCCTGGGCCCCTTAGTAGGCTTTCTACGCTTACCTTTATATAGTAAGTCTTGTGAGGTAACACCATCTATATATCCGTTGTTTATATAGTTATATATAGTCTTTTCACAAACTGTTATATCACTAGGCCAACCTATTTTATCTAGCACTTTAGTTATTGCATAAGGACTATATTTAAATTTCTTTACGTAATACTTTACAGTTTCTGCAAGTTTTTGGTCGTTGCCTATTTTAAGATCTGGACCTTTAGCTGAGCTTTCATAATCCGCAGATGATTGAGCAAAATCTGCGTTATACTCTTCAACTTCAAAAGGAATTTCACTTCTTACATGGATAACCAGTCCTCTCTTTATTTCCCTCCTTATTGTTCTTACACTTTTAGCAAATAACTTAGCTAAATGGGTTCTATTAGTTATTTTATCGTATCTACCTTTTCCAGTAAGATAATATTCTAACTTTAGTCTTTCTTCCCATGTGAAATGACTTCCAACACAGGCATACATTGTGGTACTATTTAAATTGCCCATTGATTTTCTCCTTATTGTTTGGTTAGTACTAACAATATAACAGAGAATCTTTGGGTTTTGTATTTTTATTTAATACTTTTTACTAGGTCATTATATAATACTGTCCGGGAAAAAGATCCTTATCAATTAAATAATTTGATATTAAATAATTCATATGATAATGTTAAACAAACATTAAGAGATAAATTGAAAAAATGGATTAAAAAAGTAGAAAATATTGATGTGTCAATAAATTAAATATATAAATGAAGAGCCTATATGACAAAAAAATTTAAAAAAGATATTATTTATGATTATATATTTATTTACATTGAACAAAATAAGTATAACTCAATAAATAAAATTCCTTCAGAGCCTTACTTGTGTTCAAGATTTAATGCAAGTAGAGAAACTGTGAGAAGGGCTCTTGATAAGTTAAAAGAGGAAGGTATTCTTTTTTCTGTTAAAGGTTCTGGTACTTATTTTAAACCTGTAGCTATCCAAGATAATATTTTAAATCACAATTGTAGATATAGGATAGCTACAATTATTCAAGGTCAAGATAAATTAGCAAATAAATTGTTTATAAAAGGATTGAATGAAGAATTAAATGGGAAAAATATTGAATTAAGAATCTTTTATACTGATAATAAATTTTCAAATGAAAGAGCATGCTTAAAGGCTTGTGTTAATGGTTTTGATGGATTAATTATTGATGGAGTAAAAGCTAGTTTAATGAATCCAAATCTAGATATATATCAAAAAATTGAACAAAAGGATATTAGATGCATTTTTTATAATAATTATTATCCTGAAACAAATTTCCCTAAAATAATTATTGATGATAAAAAATGTGCAAGTTTACTTGTTAAACAAATAGTTGAAGAAGGTCATACTGATATTGCTGGAATATTTTTTTGTGACAATTATCAAGGAACACAAAAATATAGAGGGTTTGTTGAAGCTTTAAATAGTTATCATATTGAGATTAAAGATGAAAATATAAAATGGATAATAAGTGATAATATTTCTGAAGATAAAGAGTTTGATAGAATAATATCAAATTTCTTAAAAAAAAATAAAAGTACGGCGATAATATGTTGTAATTTTATGATATTAAAGCATATCCAAAATAAGAGTAAATATCCAAGAAAATTAGCTTGTTTTGATTATTCTGCTGATAAATGGGAAGAGGAGAAAATCCTTTGTTCTATTTCTCCTTCGTATGAAGAAGGAAGAAAAGTAGGTAAAAATATGTTAAGAATGTTAGAGGATAATAATTATAAAATACATGATTATTCATATGTTTTTAAACCTACGATTTACTATCCATAAAGTAAATTAATTTTTACTGAAAATATTATAAATCATTATAATTGCTGCTATGAGGTTTGTAATTGCAAATATTTTTTTTAAGTTCTTAGGTTTACTTTTTAAAGCATTTTTACTTCCTAATAAACCTCCTATTATTGCAATTATCGTAAGAGGTATTGCAAATTGTGGGGAAAAATCACCATTTAAACTATGCCCAATAAAACCCATTAATGCAGTAGCAGCTACCATTGCTGAAGAAGTACCAATAGCTATTTCCATAGGAATTCCACAAAGCATAACCATCAAAGGAATCTTGAAAGCTCCTCCAGAAATACCAATTGCACCTGAAAAGAATCCGACTAATGCTGTTATTGGTAGGACTATAAATAGATTAACACTGTAATTATATTTTTCAAAAGTTCTATTCCAGTACCCAAATTTCTTGTTTTGATTATTTATTTTTTCTTTTACTGGGATAAACATAAATACTGATATTAGAATTAGGAAAAAAGCAAACATTGCTTTTAAAGTTATTGATTCCATTCTAGATGCAAAGAAACCACCAAAAAAAGCCATAATGTCTGTAGGAGGATCTATAATTAGTGCTAATTTCCAGTCAATTTTTTTATTTTTATGAAAAACTAACATTGAAGCAATAGCTGTTCCCATCATTATTAACTGTGAGTTTGTTGCAGCTTTTTGCATTGAAAGTCCAGCTAAAACCATAACAAGAACATAAAAATTGCCACCACCCTTTCCAACCATTGCCATAGTGAAAGAAATAAATAAAATTATAAGGCTTATCAAAAATAGAGTATTCATTTAAATTAGTATTTCCTATTTGTTTTTTATATTAAAATTTATTTCTTCAAAATTAAAATTTATATTTCTCAAATCTTGGCAAGTTAAACCACATTCTTTATATTTTTTTAATCTAAGTAAATCCTTACTAAAAAGTTTGTCTTTATTTATATTTTCTTTTAATAAGCTATTTATAAAGGGATATTGATCTAAATAAGATTTATTTATTTTATAATAAATCCATTGGGCATCTTTCTTATAAATAACTAATTCTGAGTTCTTTAATTTTTCTAAATGTCGAGAAGCATTAGATTGTTTTATATCCAATATTGTTTGAATTTCTCCAACACATAGTGTCCCTTCATTTAATATATTTATTATTCTTAATCTTACCTCATCAGATAATAGTTTAAGAATAGATGTAATATCCATAGTTTATTTCCTTTATATATATGAGTATATGATAATATAGTAATTTAATAATGTATATATTTTTTAATAAAAATTTTGCTATTAACAATAAATATGTTGACAAGAATCTTTTTGTGTTATATGGTTAGTTACTGAAGTAATTAACTATATAACACATAAGGATAGCCTATGGAATTTAAAGAGAACGATATTCCTATTTATATTCAGATAGCTAGAGGTTTAGAAGATAATATTTTTACAGGTATCTATAAAGAAGGGGAACAAATACCTTCAACAACTGAGATGTCTGTTGGATATAGTTTGAATCCAGCTACTATATTAAAAGGGATGAATCTTCTTGTTCAAGAAGAAATAATTTATAAGAAGAGAGGCGTTGGCATGTTTGTAAATGAAGGTGCTAGAGAAAAAATAAAAATTAAACGAATGAGTTCTTTTAAGCAAGGTTTTATCGAACCTATGGTTAAAGAAGCTAAGAATCTTGGATTTAATAAAAAAGATATAATAGAATTAATAGGAAAGGAAATTGATCATGAAATTAGAGATTAACAATATTTCTAAAGATTTCAAAAGCGTAAAAGCTCTTGATGATATCTCACTTGAATTTGAAACTGGGAAAATATATGCACTTTTAGGAAGAAATGGTGCTGGTAAAAGTACTTTAATGAATATTATTACTAATAGAATTTTTCCAAATAAAGGAACAATAACTCTTGATGGAGAAAATGTTTATAATAATGATGAATTAATGAGTAAAATATATTTAATGAGCGACGATGATTTCTTTGGTTCTATAAATTCATTACAAGCTTTCAAAATGGCAAAGCATTTTGATTCAAATTTTGACTTTAATTATGCTTTAGATCTTTCTAAAGATTTTGAATTAAATATTAAAACTGATGTTAATAAATTATCAACGGGGTATTTTTCAATTTTTAAAGTAATTTTAGCCTTTTGTTCAAGTTCTAATTTTATTTTATTTGATGAACCAGTATTAGGCTTAGATGCCCCACATAGAGATTTATTTTATAAATTATTATTATCAACATTTTTAGAAAAACAAGATAATGTTTGTTTTGTTGTAAGTACCCATTTAATTGATGAAATCTCTAACATTGCTCAAGAGGCCATTATTATTAACAAGGGTAAAAAGATTTCACAGGGATTAGTTGAAGATTTAAGTGCTAGTGTTAGTGAAGTAGTTGGTAGTAAAGAATTAGTTGAACAAGCAACAAAAAATGCAAAGTTATTGGGTTCAACTAAAGTTGGAAGAGTTTATTCAGCATTTGTAACAGGTGATGTTGAGAAAATCGAAGGAATATCAATAAATAGTGTTGATCTTCAAAGAATGTTTATTGAGATAACAAAAGGATAATAAATATGGATATTAAAAAAACTTATTCTTATTTTTTAAATGAAAATATAAAATCTACAGGTATTGTTTATTCAATTGTTGTAGCAGTAACCCTTTTAATATTAATTTTTGCAGTATTTTTGGGCGAAAAATTTGTTGTATCTGATTTGATTGGTCTTATTCCAAATTATTTTACAGTTTTGATTGTATCTTTTATTTTTGGAATTGTATCAAATAGAAATATGGATTTAGTGTGTAATCAATTTGGGAAAAGTAGAAAAACAGCATATCATTCAAATTTATTAGTTTTGTTTACAATTTCTTTTATCATTGCTGCTCTTTTTGCAACGCTGAGATCATTTTTTTATATAACAGAATATAATTCATATATTGAGCTTAGTGGTAATTTTAATTCATTTATTTCATATAATAAAGAATTATTTATTGGTTCTGATATGCAATATGCTTCTAGATTTGCTTATTGGCTTTACCATTTTTCTTATTATAGTTTTATTTCAATTTTTGCAATTACTCTTGGTGTTTTTATATATTCACTATGGGTAAGATTAGAAAAATTATATAGATGGATTGTCTTTTTATTAATACCTTTAATTATTGCTTATTTGATCCCAAAATTTGTAATTCATTTCTTTACAGATAGTAATAATACGATGAGTTTTATTTATAAATTTCTTAACTTCTTTGGTCTTCAAAATGGATTTTCTTATAAATTTATTTTTGTATCATTAGCATCAATAATTATTCCTCTTTTAGTTATTGCTTATTTTATTATGCTTAAAAAACCTCTTTATGGAAAAAAGAAATAATTAATTAGTTTATAATTTTTTTAAATAGTAATTTTACATATTATCCCTTTTAGTAGAAAAAAATATTTTTGAAACTACTGAAAGGGGTTTTTGTGATATAATCACATATTAGATAGGGGTTTTAAATTATATTCTTATAGAGGTATGATTGTGAAAAAGAAACTAGGAAAAAAATTATATAATATTAGAGAATCCTTCATGCATTTAATAAAGGCATTTATTTCAATTAAATATTTAAGTAAAGCAAAGAAACAAGGTTTGATTTCTTATCCTTTTCAAGAGAGATTAATGCTTGCTGTTACAGAAGTAAATGGTTGTGCTCTTTGTTCATATGCACATACAAAAATGGCTTTGGAAGCTGGATTATCTTCTCAAGAAATTAATAATTTATTAACAGGAAGCAATCAAGAAGATACTCCTGAAGATGAATTAAATGCAATTCTTTTTGCATCTTATTATGCTGAATGTAGATCAAAAGTTGATAAAACAATTTGGAATAAAATTGTTAATGAATATGGAATAGAAAAAGCTTTAGGAATATTAGCGTCTATTAGAATAATTACTGTTGGCAATGTATATGGAATCGTTTTAGGTTCTTTTATTTCTAGATTTAAAAAAGATAAAAGTAAAAGAGATTTAAGAACTAATCTATTTTATGAATTAATTCAATTAATTTCGTTCATCCCTTTTATAATAATTGCCATGATACTTTCACTTTTTTTAAAATTATTTAAAGTGTTATTGATTTAATTTGTTAATTATTGAGTTTGCAACACTATAAGCTGTAGACCAACAAGCTTGAAGATTATATCCACCACAATCTCCACAAAAGTCTAAAACCTCTCCACAAAAATATAAATTTTTAACAAGTTTAGATTCTAGCGTTTTATTATCTACTTCATTTAAATTTATACCACCTGAGGTTGCCATTGCATTTTTAATTTGATTTTTTAAAGATACTTCCATTTCCCATCTTTTTAGTTTTTCATTAATTAAATTTATTTTTTTATTTGAAATATTTGAATATAAATCATCATTAATGTTTAAAGACCTTAATATATAATCAACAAGTCTTGAAGGAAGTTTTGTTTGATGTTTTATACTAGTTGAAAGAAGTTTGTTGCTATTTTCTTTTTTTATTTCTTTGTTTAAGCTTAAAAATATAGTTTGATTGAAATTTGCAAATCTAGATATATCTAAAACCACTGGCCCTGAAATACCAAATTTTGTAAATATTAAATCATTTTGATTTTTAAAAGTTTTTTTCTTATTGTTTATAATATTGCTAAAGGAAATGGTAACATCATTTAATGAAATGCCTTCAATTTCTGCGACATTTTCACTAGTAACTTTAAAACTAGATAAAGCCGGTTTTAACTCAACAATTGAATGGTTGAATGTTTTAGCGAGAGCATATCCATCCCCGGTTGATCCCGTTGAAGGATATGAGAGTCCTCCTGTAGCAATAACTAAATTATCACAATAGTATTTAGAATTTACAATGAAGGAATTATTGTCTTTTTCTATTTTTTCAACTTTTGTATTAGTTAAAAGTTCATATTTTTTATCTAGTAATAAATCTAAGATTGATTGTGAATTTTTTGATTTTGGAAAAATTTTACCATCTTCTCTTGTGATTAAATCAAGTCCTCTTTCAATAAACCAAGTCTGTGTTTTATCTGGTGAAAGAATTGAAAAACTTGGTCCTAAAAATTTATTTGCATTATCATAATGTTTTAGAAATTCATAGCTTGTGTTATTACGAGATAGATTACACATTCCTCCACCAGAAATTAATAATTTTTTTGCTGGAGAATCCATTTTTTCAATAACTAAAGTATTAATATTATTTTCAGCGAGGTTTTTTGCTAAAAACAAACCAGAAGCTCCAGCACCAATGATTATTGTATTATATTTTATCATTTATTAATTCCCAATTTATTTAATGTCTCTACTGAAACAAATTGTGTAATCAATTTAATAGTTTCTTTTTTAATTTCAATTAAAATGTAAATAGAACCTTCTTTTATTATTGTAAGAAACCCTTGAGGTGCAATATTTGTAGTAAGATTTGATTGTACTGAGGAACCATCAAAAGAGCCTTTACCTTGAGATGTCATAAATTCTTTAAATTCCCATAATCTTGTGTTATAAGAGCTTTCGATTTGTTCTTCCACATCATCTGGTAGATTAACAAAGAAATCAATATTTGTAATTTTTTCAACATCATTTACACTTAGAGCATAATCTTTTAAGTCTTTTTCACCTTTTTTATTTGGTAAAATAAAACCAATAGCTTTTATTTCAGGTTCTTGATAATCTAATATCACTTTATAGTAATAGTTAGGAACAGCTACTTTATTTTCTCCTATTGTTTTATAAGGACCATCAGTTAAAACTGGTCCAGTTGTAACATATATTTCATAATTATTATCTGCAAAAGTTCTTACTGTCCCTTCTAAATCTGCCCATATACCCCTATTAAAATCAGGAACTTGTGGACTCATATTACTCATATAGAAAGAGTCAGACATTGCTAATTCACTTTCTTTTTGATCTGCTGCTGGACATAAATGGCCTCTATCATAACCACTTTTTTTATAATCATCTAAGCTTGCACTTCCTGTTTTTATTGAAGGATCTTCTCTAAAATTATCTTTTCTTTCATAAGGTCCATACAATTCATTTTGAGTTAATTTGTATGCAACATAACTAGCTTGTTCATATTTTTCATTATAGCTTAAGGTATACCCAGTATGATTTATAATTTGCTCACCTTCAATTGGTTTTGGTAATTCTAAGTTATTTATATTTTCTCTTGAGAAAACTGTATTTTGTTCTTCATTCCATTCTTCTTCGCTAGGAGCCACAAATAATGAAATAATTGAGAGTATTATTAATATAAGTATCAATAATAATATATTATTTATAGTTTTCTTTAGTGCTGATTTTTTTCTTTTTGTCATGATATTCCCTGTTGATTCGATTATAAGCTGAAATTGTTGTATTTAATTATTTATTTTAGTCTATAACAATTATAAGTATAATTAAACTATATTTATTTAGATTTTTTTCTAATTTGTAATATAAAATATTTAAATCTTCTTTTCTCCAAATAGATATTCTTTTATAATTTTTTTATTTTTAATTGCTAATAATATAAATAATAAAAATAGACAAAAAGCTTCATAATAAGAAGAAATTGGATTTTCATTGGTTTTTATAAAAAGAGGGACTGAAGTAAGTGCTGAATTTTCATAAGTGCAAAAAAACGTAATAATAAAATTATTTGCAAGATGAATTGCAATAGCCATTTCCAATCCATTAGTTACTAGAATACTAAAAGTAGCTAAACTTCCAAATATAAAATAATATAATATTGCTCCTAAAAAATAAGTGTTTAGTTCAGGATTAAATAGATGAGGTACTATAAATAATAATCCAAGAAAGATAGAAAGAATTATTGATAAGAATAACGTATTTCTTTTATATCTTAAAAGAGAATACTTTTTAATAATTATTTTTAAAATAATTGCTCTAAATAGTATTTCTTCAGCTATTACTTGAAGTGGAGTTAAAATTAATGCAAAAGGGATAAATATAGCTCTTTCTATTGCTTTATTTTTTATATATTCAAAATTATATAGATTAATTAATTCCCCAATAACTATTATTAAAATAAAATAGAAAATAGAAAATAGTAGTATTTTATAAAACCTATTAAACTTAAAATTATTGCTACTATTACTTAGTTTACTTAATTTAATATTATTGATATATTTGAAACTGAAATAAAACCCGAGCCACATACATAGAAAAGGTATGTTTGATCCAATATAATTATATAATTCAGTATTAATAAAGTTCTTATTTTTATCAAATAATAGTGAAATACTTGAATATATATTTATAAAAGAAGAACCAAGTAAAATCCAAAATAATATAATTATGAAGAAGGATAATATCCACCTAAATCTATTGTTTTCATGCAATTCCATAAATAATCCTTTTTTATATGATATATGAGTTTATAGATAAATAAAAGGTAATTTATTTTATTAATCAATAGTTGTGTAGTATAATTATATTAATAGCTTTTTTGCTTTATAGGAAAATATGAAATGAATAAACAAATAGTTTTTGATGAATTTAATAAAGGCCGAGTATGTGTTTTTCACAATGAGGTTATTGCACGAAGTTTTGCTATTGAATATGCGCTTGTAAATGGTGTTATTGAAGCAGAAAAAGCTATTTCTTATGATACTTTTAGAGAATTCTTTATGCCAAAACATGATAATTTAACAAAAGTAAATACACAAATGAGGGAGTTTTTTCTAATAGATTTTTTAGAGAATAATAAATTAAAATATTTAATTTGTAATGAATATCCAGAGGCTATTGGTAGATTTACATCTTATCTTGTAAATATAATTAAACAATTAAAAGAAGCAATTGAAAGTGATGTTTTTGATTCATTAGAAGAAGACTTTAAATATGATGTAAATTTATTATATGAAAAATATTTGATATTCTTAAATGAAAATAATTTATTTGAACCAAGCTATGAAAGACCTTCATTAGAATTTGCGCCACAATCTATATTAAATAATGAATATACAATTATTAGTGCAGATACAAAAGCTGGATGTAAAAAATTTGTGAGTCAAATAAATAATCCTGATTTTATTCATTTATTAAATGTAGAAGCGTTAAATGAAGATGATTCTAGTTTCCAGAATAATTGCAAGTTAATCTCTTTTAAAAATTGTGATGAATTGCAGAATACTTTGTTTAGAGAAGTAAAAAAATTATTGGATTCAAATATTTTAGCTAGAGATATTGCTATTACATTATGTTCTTTCGATAGTGATATTCAAGAAATAGAATTAGGTGCAAAAAAATTTAATATACCTATTTCAAAAGCAAAGGGATATTCTTTAAGTAAATATCCCGGAGGTAAATATTTAATATATTTATCTACATTATATGATAATAATTTTGCATTAGATGATATGAAAGGTTTTTTCTTAGAAAGAGCTTTTCCTTTTGAAGATATTGGGTTTAATAGAAAACTAATAAGATTTGCAATTGATGCCAATATAGATCATGGTAGTAATAAATATGAAGCAGATTATTGGATAATAAGATTACAAAAAGAGAAAGACTTGCTTGATTTTTATAAAAAATTTAAAACAATTATTATAAAAATTAATACTGTAGATAATATAAATGATTTGCAAATAGCTTTGCATAGCTTAGAAGCTTTACTTTTAAAAAAAGATTTAGGGTGGAAAGATACTATCGGTGAAAAAAGTTATAGATATGCAATTGATAAATTAGATAGTGTAAGCACTTCTATGAAACAATGTAATATCCTTTCTATAAAACAGATATTTAAACAATTTATAAGATTGCTAGAAAATGAAACTTATGTAGAACAAGGTAAAAGAGATGGGATTAGATTATTTGAATATCCTTTATCTGCTTCATTAGATATTCCGTATCATTTTGTTGTTGAAATTAATAGTAAAAGTAGTGAATTGATTGATAAGCCACTTTCTTTATTACCTCCTTCAATTGAAGATTTAGAGTTAAGAAAAGAAGAAGATTTAACTAATACGGTTATAAAAGATTATTGTTTTAATAGTGGTTTTACCCATTTTTTTTATAGTGAACAAAATTATGATGGAGCACAAATTCCACCACCATTTTTTATGGAAAGAAATAGAATAATTAAAAATCCTTTTACAAAATCTTATAAACCATATCTTGATGAATTGTCATTATGGAATGGTGAAAAACAAAATATTAAATTAACAACTTATCAAGCTTTAACTTTGAATAATGCTATGAAAAATATTTTAGCTTTTAATGATGATGGCTATGTAAATAATAAAATAGAAAAACAAGTTAATGAAGTTTTATTAGAAAAAATCAAAAATGATCAATTACTTGATTTTTCTGCAACCAGTATTAATTTATTTCAAAATTGTCCTTATGCTTTTGCAATAAAATACTTATTTAAAGTAGATAAAAAAGAATACAGTGTTGTTCCTTATGCTGCAAATGAAGTAGGGACTATTGTTCATAAAATATTTGAAGAATTCTTTTATAAGGTTATGAGTGAGGACAAACAATTTTATAGCGGTAATAAAGATAAATATATAATTTGGTTTAATGAAATAAAAGATAAACAATTTAATTTGTATTTTGAGGGAGAAAAGTCACCACCTATTTCTACACAAATATATATCCTTGAAAAATATAAAACACTTGCACAAGATTTTATTAATGTTGAAATTATGAAATTTGATACGTGTAAATCAATTGAAATGGAGAAAAAGTATATTTCAAAGGAAATAGTATTAATTAATAATGAGAATTATTTTTATTCTTTAAATGGAAAAATCGATAGAGTGGTTAATTTAGGAAATGGGACTTATGCTATTGTAGATTATAAAACTGGGCATACCCCTATAGGCTCTACTTGGCATAAAAAAGCCTATGAAGAAAAAAGAAGTAGTTTCCCAGATTATCAATTCCCTTGTTATAAAAAATTATTGGCTAAACAAAATATGAATGTAAGTAATGCTTGTTATTATTCTTCATTAAAAGGTTCTTATTTAGATATGTGGAAAGAGGGTTTTCCAGAAAATTTAGCGGATATTGATTTTACTTTTGATTATGTTATGAAAGAGATGTTAATTCATATATTAAATGGAGAATTTATGGCAACACCTTCTGATGAGAATTGTCAAAATTGCAATTATAGACAAGTTTGCAGAAAGAGGTATTCAACAAAATGATAAATAAAAAAATTGATGTAGAAGAATTATTAGCAAATAAACATAGATTAACAAAAGAACAAAAGCAAGCAGTTGAATGTTTTGATAATTGTGTTGTAAAAGCAGGCGCAGGAGCTGGAAAAACAACGGTTTTATCCTATCGATTTTTAAATTTAATACTTCAAAATGAAGCAAATTGTGATGAAATTTTAACTTTGACTTTTACAAAAAAAGCTGCTGCAGAAATGTATGAGAGAATTTATAATCAAATGTTAATTGTAAAAGACAAATCGACTATAGTGAATAAACAATTTTCTCTTTTCCCGAAAGCAACAATTTCAACAATTGATTCTTTTTGTAATCAAATAGTTAAACAAGATTGTATAAGATATGGAATCCCAAGTGACTTTACAATCGATAATAACAAAGCATCTTTAATTACAAAAAGATGTACTCAACAATTAATTGAGAATAAAAATATCTTACCTGGATTTCAATTTTTATCAAAAGCTTATCCTCCAAATATGATAATTGATGATATTTTAGTTAATTTAGCTAATTCAAGTTTTTATTTCCCACTAGAATTTGATAAAGAGAGCTTATATATAGAATGTGAAAGTTTAATAAATAATTCAATAAATAATAATTTAGAAATATTATTAAACAACTTCGAAACTCTAAAATCAAAAGATTTTGGTGTTTTAACTCCTAAAACAATAGATGTAATAAATTATTTAAATTCGAAGCATGATGAATTGATTCAGTATGAAACTGATAGTAATGCCTTTTTAAATGAATTAAGTAATATTTCTTTTTCTTTACCAAGGAAAACCAAAAATCCTTTAACTGAAGAATTAATTGAAATTTGTAAAAATTTAAAAGAAACTATTTCTGATATTATTTTTTTATATTTTACAAAAAATAATAATAAAATTGTTGAAGTAGTTGAGGCTCTTGAAGTTTTAAAGAATAACATATTTCAAGAAAAAAGAAGAACAGGTATTCTAACCTTTAGTGATATATCACATTTAGCAGTAGATATTCTTTTAACAAATAAAAAAATTAGAAAAATATATAAAGATAAGTTTAAATATATTATGATTGATGAATTTCAAGATAATAATCAGTTGCAAAAAGATTTAACATACCTATTGAGTGAAAAATATAATTATTTTAGTGATAATATTCCTAATATTCATGAAATAGAAAAAAGAAAATTATTTTTTGTTGGAGATGAAAAACAGAGTATATATAGATTTAGAGATGCAGATGTATCTGTTTTTAAAGCTTTAGCTAAAGAAATATTAGATGGTGGTGGTACTGTAATTGATTTAGGTGTTAATTATCGAAGTGAACCGAAACTAATTGATTATTTTAATCAACTATTTATAAATGTATTTAAAAATTCTAATAAACCTTTTGAAGCTGAATTTGAATCATTACAATCAAGAGAACCTATAGATAACATTAGTCCAAAAATTCAGTTATATATTAAAAGTGAGGATAGTAAATCGATTGTATCAGATGAGGTTGAAAAAGCATCTTCTGCTACATGCGAAGCAACAAAAATCGCTAAATTAATAAATAAAATGTTGAATACAGATAATTATCTTATTTCATCAAATGAAGGCTTGAAAAGGCCAAGTGTCGATGATATTGCTATTTTAATGAGATCTAAGACACATCAAATTGAAATAGAAAAAGCTTTGAGAGCAAATAAGATTCCTTTTGTTATTCAAGATAATAAGGCATTCCCTTTAGAAGCTTTAACAAATGATATATATAATATTTTGCAATTAATTATTTATCCTGATGATCGATTAGCATATATTAGTGTTTTAAAAGGCCCAATTGGAACAATAAGTGAGAAATCTATTGCTATTTTAATGAATTCTCATGATTGTGAAAATTTATTTGAATGTGATAATTTATTTGATCAAGAAGATATTATAAAACTTAATAATATTGCTATTATATTTGATGAGCTTATTAAGCTTTCAATTTCTAGTAATATTTCTTCTTTATTAAATTATATCTGGTGGGATGTTGGATTACGTTATTATTATGTTTGCGAATCCAATTATCATTTATATCTTGATAATTTTGATTATTTATACAGACTTGCAAAGAAGTATGATGATAATCAAGTTTCTTTATCAGTTTTTTTAGATGAGATAAGAAATAATTTAGGCTCAAGTTCTAGAGAAGATGAAGTTGCTGTTTTAAAAGAACAGTCAAATGGTGTTCAAATAATGACTATCCATAAGTCTAAAGGATTAGAGTTTCCAATAGTTATTGTAGCTTTCATGGGGACTCAAAACAATAATAAAGAAATTAGTTTCTCTATTGAAAAAAACATTCCAATTCCAAAACATTGTCTTTCCATTGATAAAGTCTCAAAAAAAGAGAAATATGATAGTATTTTTATCAATAGAGCTAAAGAATTACGAAAAGAAATGGAATTAGCAGAGGTAAAAAGAGTTCTTTATGTTGCTTTAACAAGAGCAAAAACTCATCTAATAATGACAGGTTCTATTAGGACTACAATAGATAATGAGATTATAGGGAATGATAATAAATCTCTTTTATCTATGGTATATAATGCATCTTTAGATAAAAATCAAAAAATAAATTCAAGTGTAGAGCTAAAAGAAATAGAAGAAGTAAGCGCTTATGAAAATTATATACATGTTAATAAAACTTCAATAATTGATAGAAATCAATTTAATGAAAATATTATATATTATAAAGAAAATAATGAAGAATATAATATTAATCCAAAGAATATTGGCGTAACGACACTTTTTGGTCATAAAGATGATGGAAATTTTGAAGAAGGAAATCCTTTAGATGCTTCTGAAGTTGATGATTTATTAATTAGTTTAAGTGAGGTTAATGATCAAGTTTTCACTGATTTTGGTACTCTTTGTCACATATATACGCAATCGCTTATATTAAATAAACCTCTTTTAGATTTAAGAGATGAAACTGTTTTGAAGAAAGGCTCTTCGCTTTCAAAATTGACAGAGTCTCAAATAAAAAAAATTGAAGATGTTGCTAAAGATTATGCTTTATCTTTTTTAAATAGCAATTTTTATAATAAATATGTAAAAGATAATAAATGTCGTTGTGAAGTAGGCTTTTTTAGTAGAATTGAAAATGAAGTAGGAGAAAATCTTGTTGTAGAAGGTTTTATTGATTTACTAGTTCAGGATAAAGATAATAATTATTTAATTGTTGATTTTAAGACAGATAAAGTCAGAAATCCCAAAATACATGAAAAACAGATATTAACATATACAAAAGCTGTTAAGAGATTGTTTCCTAACAGCTCAGTAAGAGGGTGCGTTGTTTATTTGAGAGGTAAAGATAAAGAATATTTTTATAATTAATTAAAGACTTCCTATCTCTAAAGCACTAAAGCCATTATTAATCCACTTTGGTGCTTCATTAAAAGCTTTTTGAACAAGTAGTAGTAAATATTCTACATTAGCGTTTTCTTTTTCTGTAAATCTAGTTGCTAAGAAAAAGTTTCTAACAATGTTTGGTGAGTTATCTCCACAATTATTTACATATGAATTAAAAATCTTTCTATATTTTCTTATGTCTTTTGAATATTTGCTTTCAATACTTATATAGTAGTCTTCAAGAATTTTATAATTTTGAGTTTCTTTTACATTGCTTCTATCTAAGTATTTCAATAATTCAGATTCTTTTAATACTAAGAATTTTTTCCCTTCTTGAAGTTTTTTTATCATTGCAAAACTATATTCTGTAATTAAATTAGTATCTAATGGGCTTATACTAGTTTCTTTTAATTTTTGAGATTTGTAATTTTTAAAATTCTCAGGGTCTAATTTTTGTAGTGTTTCATCTTTGAAAAGGTCAAAACTCCAATCATAAATTCTATCAGATACTAAATAGTTTGCAAAAAGAAAAAGAGAACTTTCATCATCAAAATTAGAGAATAAAGTTATTAATTCATCTCTACTAATTTTTATATTTTTGTAATAAATTTTAATTAATTTTTGGAAATTCTTAATTGATATTACACCATAAAAATTTGTAGCGGCTTTTGCTAATTTAAATATTGTTTCAAAATCATTTTTCTTTAGACCTTCTACAGAGTTAATAGCAGATTCTATCCAAGACGTTTTAATTCTTTGATTTCTTGATCTCCCAAAACATAACCATGATGTTTGATTATTTATAGCTTCAAAGATTAACTCTTCTAATTCAATATCCCAAGCTGGGAGTTGAAATGGTTCAAGTAAGAATTTTGTGATTGAACATTTTGAAATAATTTTATGAGTATTAACATAATTACTAAATCGAAATGCAAATAATTGTTTATTTTCGATAAGGTCTTTATTTATTTTGCAACAGTAATCAAATAATTCCTGAGCTTTTTCACATAGAGGTAAATCATAAGTGTCTTGATAATCTTTAATATCATCCCAACAAATACTTTTCCATTCTTTGTATTCATTTTTTGCTTTTAATACTTCTTCTGTTCTATCATATGTAATATCGAAATATATAATTTTTAAAACATCGTCTTTTACAATATATTCAGCACTTTCTCTTTCTTTTAGAACTTTATGAATAGATAAAGCTTTTACACCTTTTAAATCTGGATGTATTTTATTTGTAATATCTTCTAAGCGAATTGCACCAAATCTATTTACAAGTGCTTTAGCAGCTATATCAATCGAAGTTATTTGTTCAGGGTTCATTTTTACTCCTATAAAAAGTCAACAGTAAACCTAATTCTGTTAACTATATTTCTAGTTTAATAATCTAAAGGAGTAGTTATTTATGCTCCTAGAAATTAGATAATCATGAAATTTTTATCATAAATGTTGATATGTTTCAACAAGTTGATTTACTGCTTTCTCAATCTTAGATAAAGCTTCTTTTATATCATCAAGACTTGTTCCATAATTAAATCTTACATATCCTTTATATTCTTCATCTCCAAACCAAGTCCCATCATTTAAACATACATCAGCCCTTGTACCAAAAAACATTGATACTAAACCACTTTGCTTAGCTATTCTTGAATTATATAACTCTTTATTCATTTTAGCATCTTTTTCAATAAATGGTAATAATGCTCTACAATCCCAAAAACAAATAAAGGAAGCTTGAGCTTTAAGCGGTTTAATATAAGGGATTTTTTCTTTAGTGTAGTTTTCAATAAACCTTGCATTATCTTCTAAGACTTCAATTGCTTCTAACAGCCAAGGTAATCCTTCTTTATAAGCCTCTCTTGCGAGAGTAGTTGAAAAATATGGGGAAGAATTGCAATGTAAAGCAACTCTAAAATCGTCAAATTCTTTTTTTAATTCAAGATCATTAAATAATGATATTGAAAAGAATTCTCCGGCAATATTAAATGTTTTAGAAGGTGCCATTGTAACCATAGCTTTTGTATTTTTTTCTTTGGCAATTTCAATAAAACTATAGAATTTTTCATTTTTAAAAACTAAATCAGCATGAATTTCATCGCTAATAACAAAAACATTGTATTTGTTCGCTATATCACATATTTTATATAAAGTTTCTTTTGAATAGACTTTAGCACTTGGGTTGTGAGGGGAACAAAGAATAAAAGCTTTTGCTGTTTTGCATAGTTCTTCAAAAGCTTCAAAATCAAATTCAAAAGAATCTTCAGTTCTCTTTAATTTACAAGGTAAAACTTTTAAGCCAATATTATTTGCAATGTCAACAAAAGGTTTATATGCTGGAAAAGGAATAATAACACCATCTTCTTTTTTACAATTTAAATATAGTGCTGTAGAGATTGAATTTAGAACTCCTTGACATAAAGATATTTGAGATTTATTTATTACTAAATCATGGCGCTTTTCTACAAAATTTATAAATATTTCTTTGATATCTGAATATGATGAGTATCCATAAGTTTCAAAATTTACAAGTTCTTTGGCAACTTTTGAAATTTCTGGAGCTACTTTATATTCCATATCAGCAACCCAATATGGTGTAGCTTCTTCATTACCACAAAACATTTTTAAAAAGGTTTTGTCCCATTTTATGCAAGCTGTTTTATCTCTTTGTGCTAAATTAACAAAATCGTATTTCATTTTTACTAACTCCTATAGATGTGGTTGAAATTGCCTTTAGGGTTTTTATATTGTTTATTATTATTTTTCTTTTTCCTTATTGCATTTGCAGGACAAGTATTAATACAGCCTGTACATGCATAGCAATTATCATGAAAAACAGGTTTCCCATTTTCAAAAGTAATATTATTAGCAGGACAACTTTTGTAACAAATTTTACAACTAGTACAGTCGTCTGTGACATAAAAACTTTCACTAAAATGTTTAGTATAATAACTATAAAATAAATAAGTGATATTTGTAAAACTTCTTGTAAAAATTCTAAAAGAAGGGAATTTAAATTTTTCTTCATTAATATCGCTAATTATTTGATTTATTTTAGTTTCTGCTGAATTAAATAATGCAACATTATTCTTTTCATTTGTTTTTACTAGGTAATTATTTGGAAGTTTAACATTATTTACATAAGTTGTAGCAACTCCAAAATCTTTAAAGATTTTTTCGATTCTTATATGTGCCCATCCAGGAGAGTTACTTGAGGCTGTACTAATTACATATAAATATTTTAGATTAGAAAAATCTTTTATCTGTGATAGCCTTTCTCTAAGCTTTTTTTCAACAATAATAGGCTCTCTACTCATGTGTATAGGGAAAATAATTCCTAGTCTTTCAGGAATATAAAAGTTATCCTTATTTAATTCATTCAACATTAATATATTATTGTGATTTTGAGATTGGGCTATTTTTTGAGCTACAAAATAACTATTGCCTGTTCCAGAAAAGCAAATAATTAATTCTTTCATTGATTTGTTCCTTTTTTTATAATTTTTCTAATGTTTTTAATAAGGCAAGTATATCTTCATCTGATATATTTAAGTTGGTAACTAATCTTACATAAGTGCCTTCATTATTAGCTAATACACCTAAGTCTTTTAGCTTATTTATTGTTTCTTGAGCTGATTTATTTTTTTCATTAAAGAAAACAATGTTGGTTTCAGGAAATTCTTGTAAAATTATATTTTCATTATTATTTAGGCCATTCGTCATTTAGTGTGGGTCATCAGCTATCCCAATGTTACGTAGGGTAGATCAAGACCGGCACTTTGAAGGTAAATCATATCTCTAAAATG
>RZYO01000107.1 GCA_009930325.1 Spirochaetia bacterium
ATATAAAGTCTTCTCCACGCATGTGGAGGTGTTTCTGTAGAAGAAATGGCTAAATTTTGTAATATAAAGTCTTCTCCACGCATGTGGAGGTGTTTCTGTTTGTGTTCCGTCTCCATTATCAACTATATCGTCTTCTCCACGCATGTGGTGATGCTTCTATAAAACTGAAAACACATTTAACAAAATTCTTACTTAATTCAACAATAAGTAAAGATTATTTTAAATTATTAAAAACTTTAGACCAATCGATTGATTGATCTTTTTTTATTGGATGATAGATCTTCTTACCATCTTTATCAGAGTCAACCATATATTCATTACCTGCACTATCAAGTGCTATCTGAATATCAGGAAAATTATCAACTAGTAAAGAATGGTCTGCTTCATAGATTGGATATCCTAATGAAGAAGTACCTATAATTCTTTTTTCTTTAGCCATTTCATCTCCTCTAAAATATTAACAAACAACATAAATATAGTCTTAAATAAAATTCATAAAATTCCAGATAATATGTATTTAATACACTTAATATAACTTTGGTTAAAATTCTTACTTTTATCTTGATTGACACTAGCTTATCGATATGATATTTTTACGCATAACATAAATTACTTCCAATTTTTGTTTAAAAAAATATTTTTTCTGGCCCTGTTAGCTCAGCTGGATAGAGCACTTCCCTCCTAAGGAAGGGGTCGGACGTTCGAATCGTCTACGGGGCATAATTATTACAAATTTTCTTTCCATCTATTAAGACTTGAATTAATACTATTTCTTATTCCTTCTGAATCTTTTTTGCAAAAGGCTTCAAATATTTTCTTATGATCTTCAAGTGCCCATTGTGGAGTTTGAATTACTGATTTATTAATAGAATTTTTAAATAATTGTAGGATTGATTCTCCAATTCTAATAACATAAGGATTATGAGTACTATTTAAAATAGTATAATGAAATTTTAAATCATCCTTTGGAGATTGTTCTCCTTTATTTATTTTATCTTCAAAATCTATAATTGTTTTTTCAATTTCTTTAATATCTTCTTTACTTGCACAATCCATAGCCATAATTGTATAAGCAATTTCAAACATTGCTCTTAAATCAACAATATCTTGTATTTCAGACTTTTGAATAAGGAATTGAAATAATAATGAATCAATTGTATTTGCTGAAGGTTGCTCACAAATCATTGTGCCTTGACCTCGTTTAATTTCTACAACTCCCATAGCTTCAAGCATTTTTATAGCTTCTCTAATACTGGATTTTCCTACCCCAAACCCCTTTGCTAATTCAGATTCGGAAGGAAGATAGTCTCCCGGTTTTATTTCCTTGGAAATTAAAGCCTCTTTTATTCTTTCTAAAACAATTCTTGAAACAGGGCCTTTATTAACAGGATTAGAAAACCAATCTATATTATTCATATGTTCACCTTTAGTTTTTACTTTATAATTATATTATTTACATAAATCAATTAAACTATAACAATAAATTATTAAGTTAGCAACAAACAAAAACCACATAATATTTTACGAAACAAAATGACATATACCTCCCAAAAGGAAATATATGCCAAGTAAATAACTAAAATTGAGAACTATTATGCCATTGGAATAATAATAGAACCAACAATCACGAAAATAAGCGTTAATATAGATACGATTCCACCAGCTAGTGTATATGTTTTCAAACCACCTGAAACTGTTAACCCAGACAAGTTTGCAGTAACCCAGAACCCACTATCATTAACATGCCCAATGCTAATTCCTCCAGCTAAAGCAGCTAAAGCAATCCAAACAGGATGTATTGCAATACTAGGAGCAACTGAGGCCATTATTGTCATAGTAGTAATAGATGCAACAGTACCGGAACCTTGTGCTATTCTAAAAATCATAGCAATACCATATGTTATTAATATTACTAAAATCCCAGCATGTTGATTTTGACCAATACTCTCTACTAGTACATTACCTATTTTTGTAGCATTTATTACATTACCAAATGAACCACCAGCACCTGTTATCAATAATACTATTCCAGCAGCCATTGTTGCTTTTTCAGCAGAATTTTTCCTAGCTGTTTGATCCATTGATTTAGAAGCTACAATATATGCTAAAATTACACCAATCAATAAAGCCACAATTTTGTTACTTAAAAATACAATAAATATTGGTGTTTCTCCTAATATTGCTTTTGTAACTGTTCCTAATAAAATCAAAATAATTGGAACAATTATTGGTAAAATTGAAGCAAAAAAAGTTGGAGGATTTTCAATTATTTTTGACTTCTCATTAAGATCTATTAATCCAGTTTCATCCTTATCACTTTTCCATAAGCCCTTATCAAGTAACTTAAAGTATATTTTCATTGTAATAAAAACAACAATTAATCCAATACCACCACCGAATAAAACCATAATACCTAAATCAAAATTAAAAATACTAGCAGCTGCTAATGGATTTGGAGTTGGAGGAACTAAAGTATGAGCAGTAGCCGCTCCAATAACCATTGCACCAATAACATAAGGTAAAGGTTTTTTAGCTTCTTTTGCTAAAGCTATTCCTAATGGAATTAAAATAACAAATGTTACATCATAAAAAACGGGGATTGATAATAAAAAAGCTGTAAAACCAATAGCATAAATTGAATTCTTTTCAGATGTTTTCTTTACCATAGTAGAAGCTATTACTTTAGCTCCTCCACAATCTGAAAGTAATTGCCCAAGAATTACTCCAAATCCAATTGAGAGACCAATTCCAGCCATTAATCCACCAAATCCAGAACTAATACTACTTACAGTTTCTACTAATCCAAGTTTTGAAAACAAACCCATATATAATGCACCAACTATTAAACCTATCGTTGGATTTAATTTAAATTTCAAAATAAGCAATAAAATAATTGCAATTGAAATTATTAAATTTATAACTAACAATGTTGAAGATACCATATTTCCTCCTTTGAAAATAATACAACCTCCGAAAGAATTTATAATAAAATTTAATTTATTATATTTCTAAATATTATAGTTTTTCTTTCACTCTCTCTTCTGCTAAATTCATGTCTGAATTAAAAACTTCTTTTTGCATTTCTTTAAATTTAGCTAAATCATTTTTCATTTCTTTTTCCCACTCATCAGCAAAAACCCCAGATTGAATTCTTTTATATTGAGCTTCAATAAAATCTCTAAATACAGATTTATCAGTTTTAGCAAAACCTGTTAATTGTCCATATTGACTAGTATTTGAGTGGTAAGGCATTTGTTTGAAAAATCCAACATCAGCTGCTTTTTCCATCATAAAAGCTGGCTCTTTTGATAAATACAATTCCATTAATACCGCTTCTTCTGGATGTCCCATGCTAACTTGATATTTAAAAGCTTCGGTGAATACAGAATAAATTAACGGCCAGATTGCTTGTTCTGACATTAAATCTAAATAAGTTTCATCATTGAATTTTACTTCAATTGCACCTTTTTTAGTTGATCCAATTGCCTTAGCAAGACCTAAAGCTATATCCCAAGCTTTTGTTGATGCATCCTGATGTACAGAAACAAAAGATGGGAAACCTTCACCATTTTGATATAATTCTCTAACACCTTTACCAATCATTCTTGGAGCTACCATTATAATATCTAAATCTTTTCTTGGTTGGATATGATTATAAGTAATATTATAACCCGAAGAAAAATTAACTACATTACCCTTTACTAAATTAGGTTCAATTTGAGTTTTATAAATTTCAGGAGCAACTTCATCAGGTATTAATAAGAATATAATATCTGCTCTTTTTGAAGCTTCCTCAATTGATACTACCTCAAATCCATCTTCATTAGCATCTTTCCAAGAATCATCTTTTCTACTACCAACAATAACTTGTTTTATTCCAGAATCTCGCATATTTAAAGCTTGAGATTTTCCTTGATTCCCATATCCAATTATAGCAACCACTTTGTCTTTTACCACCGAAATATCGGCATCTTGATCATAATAAATTTTACCCATATAAAATTTCTCCTTTAAATAAATTTAATCACATACCACTTCAGACATCAGATGTCTGAAGTCATATTAACAAACTAACACAGTATTTTTACTTTTGCAAGTTTTTTTTAATTAAAAAAAAATCCTCTTTTAATACCCAATTTTGAAATTCTATACTTAGAAAAATATTACAACAAGCAAACAGTATTTGTGATATAATCTAATCAACGGAGGCAAGTTTTATGAACAACAAGATTAAATTTTTTGTATTAATTACTTTCATAGCAATGGTTGTCGTTAATGTTTTAGCTAATAGTCTTCCAATTAATGGTGTTGATACAGGCGTTATATCAGATTCATATCCAAACCTTTTTGCACCAGCAGGAATAACCTTTGCTATTTGGGGACTAATTTATTTATTGTTGGCCCTTTTCACATTCTATCAACTAGGAATAATTAATAAAAATGATGAAATAAGTACTGAATTATTGAATAAAGTAGGAATTCTTTTTTCTATTTCTTCAATAGCAAATACAATTTGGATTTTTACCTGGCATTACCAATTAATATGGTTATCTATTGTATTTATGTTAGTAATTCTAATTTCACTAATCAAAATAGTTAATGCTATAAAAGAAGAAAGACTTAGCTCTAAAGAAAAATTCTTTGTTAAGCTACCATTTAGTATTTATTTTGGTTGGATAACCGTTGCTACAATTGCAAATGCAACAACCCTTTTAGTTAGTCTAAATTTCAAAGGTTTTGGTATTTCAGAAACTATTTGGACAGTTCTTATTATTATAATTGGTGCAATAATTGGAATTATAACTTTACTCAGAAATAGAGATTATTTTTATGGGTTAGTAATTATTTGGGCATATTTTGGAATTATAATTAAACATACTACTGTATTTAACAGTATGTATCCTGCTGTTATTATTGCTGCTATTATTTCAATTGTATTCCTTATTGCAGCTGATATTTACGCTATTACAAAAAAAGAATATTAAAACAATTTCCCCCTATAATCATTAAAAGATGTTATGGGGTTTTCTTTTTTCAAGTGGAGACTAACTATGATAAGAAATAAATGGTATGCAATTCTTGATGCTAAAGAAGTTCCAAAAAAAGGTATTATTGGAGTAAGAAGACTAGGTGAAAAACTTGCTTTTTGGAGAACAGCAGATAATCAAATAGCTTGTATCTTTGACAAGTGCTGTCACCGAGGAGCTTCCATAAGCGCAGGTAAAATAATTAATGGACATGCTCAATGCCCTTTTCATGGATTTGAATATGATATTGATGGAAAAGTAACTTTAATACCTGCTAATGGAAGAAAAAAAGAAGTTGCAGAAAGATATAAAGTTAATACTTATGCAGCAAAAGAAAAATATGGTTTTATTTGGATTTATTGGGGAGAAGAAAAAGTAAATCTTCCAGAAATCCCATTTTTTGAAGATTTAAAAACTAACTTTCACTATTCACAAATTATTGATCATTGGCCAATGCATTATACTAGATGTATTGAAAATCAAATGGATGTTGTTCATATTCCTTTTGTTCACCACAACACAATAGGAAAAGGTGGAAAAACTGTAGTATATGGCCCAAAAGTAAAATGGGAAGGTAATCAATTAACTTGGTATGTTAAAAATTTAGTTGATGATGGCAGTATTGAAGCAAAAGGGCCAAATGAAATGGGAGAGGAAGATGAATTATTCTCTCTTCAAATAATAATGCCAAATATTTGGCATAATATAATAGCTGAAAAAGTTAGAGTATTTGCGGCTTTTGCGCCAATAGATGATGAAAATACTATGATATATCTTAGATTCTATCAATCTTTTATGCCAATATGGGGTATTAGACATATTGTTGGATTCTTTGGGAAAATATCTAGTAGAATTATATTAAATCAAGATAAGAGAGTTGTTGTAACTCAACTTCCCAAATATACTCAAATGAAAATGGATGAAAAATTAATACCTGGAGATAGACCAATAGCAGAATTTAGAAAAAGAAGAGATGAACTAATGAAAGAAGATAAACAATAATATAGAGATGTTTATCAAGGAGATATAAAATGGCCATAGGATATGCCTGTATACAACTTGGAAAAGTAAACACTAAATTATCAACAATATATGTAAAAAATTTTGATCAAGAAAAATTTGAAAAAATTGTAGAGAATAATTTAAATGCTCTTGAATCAATCTTAAAATATAATATCAAAAACAATATTAAATTATTTAGAATTAGCTCAGATATTATTCCCCTCTCAACTCATCCAATAAATAATGTTTGTTGGCAAGAAATTTTTAAAGATAAATTATTTGAGATTGGAGAATTAATAAAAAATAATGATATTAGAGTAACAATGCATCCAGGACAATATACTGTTTTAAATTCTCCCAATGAAGAAGTTGTAAAAAAAGCTATTGAAGATTTATCTTTTCACAATGAATTTTTAGATTCCTTAAATTGTGATTATTCAAGCAAAATGGTTCTCCATATTGGAGGCGTATATTCTGATAAAAAATCAGCAATAGAACGATTTATTACTAATTTTGAAAAACTTGATAACAATATAAAAAATAGATTAATTATTGAAAATGATGATAAGTCATACAACATTGATGATGTCCTATATATTTCTTCTAAGATAAATATACCTGTTGTATTTGATAATCTACACCATCGATTAAACCCGCCTAAGAATAACTCATTGAATCAATATGAACTTATTGAAAAATGTAATCTAACTTGGAAAGATATAGATGGTAAACAGAAAATTCATTATTCACAAAGTGCAAACAATTTTAAAAATGGAGCACATTCTCAATACATTAAAGCAAATGATTTTTTAGATTTTTATAACAATCTAATTAATAAAGATATTGATATTATGCTTGAAGTAAAAGATAAAAATCTTTCAGCTTTAAAATGTAATTTACTGACAAAAGAGAACTTAAAAATTCAAGAATTAGAAAAAGAATGGGCTAGATATAAATATTATGTACTTAGTGCTTCAGCTTCTATTTACCAAGAAATTAGAACTTTATTAAAAGATAAAAAAAATTACGATGCTTTAAGTTTTTATAATCTAATTGAAAAAGCAATTGATATTGAAAATCATAAACCTTCTCAAATCAATACATTAACTCATATTTGGGGTTATTTTAAAAAAATTGGAACAGAAGGTGAAAAAAAGAAATTTTTCTCTCTGCTAAATGATTATCAAGACAATAAAAAGTCAATTACTCCAATAAAAAATTATATATTCAAATTATCTTATAAATATGACATTGATTATCTTCTTGAATCTTTATACTTTTACTTGTAGGTAGCTATATGGGGAAAAAACATTCAATTTTAAAAAAATTATTATTATCATTAATAACTATTATTACTTTAATTATAGTATCTTTCTATTTTTATACTCTAAAGTATTACCGAGCTGATAAAACTGATATCGAAAAAGTATATATCGAGCATCAAAATATTGAAAATAGAGATAATTTAACTATTATCTATCCTTCTGATAATAATAACAAAAAAATTGGATTGATATTCTATCCTGGTGGAAAAGTAGAAGATAAAGCATATATTCCGCTATTATCAAAACTTTCAGACAAAGGGATTACTTGTGTTCTTGTAAAAATGCCATTTAATTTAGCGGTTTTTAATATTTCAGCTGCAAATAACATATATGACAAATTCCCAGAAATTAAATCTTGGTATTTAAGTGGCCACTCACTAGGTGGAGCTATGGCAAGTTCATACGCTGAGAAGAATTTTAACAAAATAAATGGATTAATTTTATTAGCTTCATATCCCCTCAATGAAGCTCCTATCAATACAATTAGTATTTATGGTTCAAATGATAAGGTATTAGATCAAACCAAATTAAATAATGTTGATAACAAAGTAATTCTTAACGGTGGTAACCATGCATATTTTGGTAATTATGGAGAACAAAAAGGTGATGGTACAGCAACTATTTCTAGAGAAGAACAGCAAACATTAACTGTTGATACTATTATTGATTTTATCTCTAATAAATATATTACCAAATAGAATCTTCAATCATAAGACAAAGAGTATGATAAATAGGTAAGTGTAATTCTTGAACCTTATATGTTTCAATTTCTGGAACTTTTATTACTGAATCACAATATTTTTCAATAGAGCCTTCTTTTTGTCCTGTTAATCCAATAACTTTCATATTTTTAGCTTTTGCAACAATACTTGCATAAAAAACATTTTTTGAAGAACCTGAAGAAGATATGCAAATTAACACATCACCTTCTTCACCATATCCAATAATTTGTTGTGCAAATATTAAAGATGAATCTACATCATTACTAAAAGCGGTATTTAAAGCACTATGTTGAGAAAGATTAATTGCAGCCACAGCATCTTCTAATCTAGAATTAAGAAGATCAGCCTCAAGGGGTGCTAATTTTTGTATTTCAGTTTGTAAAGAACTACTTATTTTTCTTTTTTTTACAAAAGATTTCATTAACTCTCCTACAATATGATCACTATCAGCGCTACTGCCACCATTTCCACAGACTAAAATCTTTTTTTTACTCTTAGCAGCTTCATTTAAAATCTCAAAACTATCATTTATTGAAGGATAACAACCCATTAATTGTGGATATCTATTTATTAATATTCTTAAATGTTCAATCATTTTTTTGCCCTTTTTGTGCTACTGTAATTGCTGCAATATCACCTAAATTCTCCATTAGTGATGAAACTTTAATTTTGCATAAACCTTTGTTTATAGGTAAAATCTCAGCCTCAACTTCTTCAAGCATATACTTATCTATTATTTGTGAACTTCTTGAATAAATACTTCCAATAACTATGCAATCGAGAGCTAATAAATCAATTAAAAGAGCTATTGCTAATCCCAATTTTTGAGAACTAATTTTTATTGTATTTATAGCTATAGGATTATTTTCTTTCTCAGCTAAATCAAAAATTTCTTTTGCACTTAAATTCTGATTTGTTAATTGTTCATGTAATAGTGAAATCCCTGTTCCACAGCAAAAACTTTCTACACATCCTCTTTTTCCATAACACAAAGGTCCATCTTCACTAATTCTGATGTGTCCCAATTCTCCTGCTTGATTATTAGTCCCTCTATATAAATTACCTTCAAAAATTAATCCAGCACCTAATCCAGTTCCAAAAGTTAAGAAGGCAAAGTTTTTACTCCCTTTTCCATTACCATAATAATATTCAGCCAATGCGCAAGCATTTGCATCATTTTCCAAAAAAGTAGGAATACCAAATTCATTTTCTAATAATTTTTTAATATTTATACCATGCCATGTTTTTAAATGAGGTGGTGAAATAAAAATCCCATTTTCGCTATCAAGAGGTCCTCCAGCACTAATTCCAATTGCTTTAATATTTACAGAATACTCTTTAATAATTTTTTCTATTATATTTATTATTATTTTATAATTATCTTCAAATTTATCTTTTGTAAAAAATTTTTCTTTATAGAGTATTTGACAATTATCATTTGATAAAACTGTAGATATTTTTGTACCACCAATATCTATTCCAATAAAATAATTCAAAAAAAAACTCCTTATAATTAAAAAATTAATAGTAAATACAATAAATAATGATAATAAAGAGGCATCGTTTGATGCCTCTTTATTTAAGAAATTAATTATTTTTTAATTACTGAAACACCAGTATCTACATATTTTTTGCTAATAGTTTTACCATTTAGAACATCAACTGCAGTTTTAATTCCTTCATAACCCATTACATCAGGATTTTGAGCCATTGTGCATAAGATATATCCTTTATCAATTAAAGAAAGAATCATATCTGATTTGTCAAAACCAACACCAACAACAGCATTTCCAGCTTCTTGGATAGCATTACCTACACCAACAGTTGAACCTTCATTAGCACCAAATAATCCAACAACACCTTGAGTAATAAAGTTTGCACTCATATCTTTTGCAACAGCTGCATCACCATTACAATATTGGGTTTCTAAGATTGAGTATGAAGAACCTTCGAAAGCTTTTCTAAAACCCTTTTCACGAGCTACAGTTGAAGCAGTTGCAGCATTAACGTTGATAATACCAATTGAACCAGAATTAAC
>RZYO01000276.1 GCA_009930325.1 Spirochaetia bacterium
TTTATTGGTCAAAGAAAACATGAATCTATGTTAGATTCAAAAGATGCAGTTATAAAATTTATTCAATTTTTGATAGATATATATGGAATGTTCGATGATTATAAAGAAAGGGAAATAACAATATGGATATACGAAAATTTTTTAGAAAATAGATTTAATGAAAATAAAAAACTAATTATAGAAAAAACTATTGAATATGGCGAAGCATTCACAGTAGAAAAAGTTTTTAAAAATACAAAGGAGAGTGTATAACATGGCAAATGCAGTTTATCTTATCAGCAAAGAAGATTATGATGATACAAGCAAAAACAGAACTAATGTATTTAGACTTCCTCTTCCATTTTCAGAAGAGGAGATGAAAGAACTGCAAAAAACAATAAAAGAACCAAGAGTATCAGATTATGAGACATGCTTTGAAGATTATGAAATTGATGATAATCCTGATTTCAATGAACTTAATAAGTTTTTCAAAAGAGTTGATAAACTAAGCAAAGTTGAAATCGATCATATAGAAACAATTTATAGAGCAAGAAAAGATTATTATAGTTTTCAAACAACATATGATGATGCAATTGATATCCTTGAAAAAGGCGCATATATCATATATCCTTGTAAAGATATTGAAAGAGTAACAGAAATACTAGTAGATGAAGAATTTTTTGGAGTAATTTCAGATACTTTAAGAGAATACCTAGATTATGAACTACTAAGCAAACAGCTACTTAATGATGGATATATTGAGTGTTCAACAGGAGATGTAATAAAGTTTCTAGATTAAAAAATAAGGAGAGTGATATAAAAATGATAATATTAGAAAGTTCTTCATATTTCAATGATTGGTTACAAGAAAATGAAGATGATGAAACAGATAAAACTTTTGAAGAATGGATGAAAATTTATCATCCAACAGTAGATATGAAAGAATTCATAAGAATAAAAGATTCAAAAGAATATGATTAAAAATATAAAACCACCTTGAAATACTAAGGTGGTTTTTTCTTATATACAGGTACAGCTACAATACCTTGAAATTGCCCCTTAGAATAAGCTACAATTAAAGATATCCCTTTAAAGCTATCAGAGTACCATCTAAGGCAAACAACGCAATACAGGCCATTTTAAAGGCCATATAAGCAATATCAACTACAATACATCTACAATGCCTTCAGTTCAATCCACAAGGAAAAGGGATATGGATATACCATCAATACAGCATCAATCAATACAGGCCATTTTAAAGGCCATTTACAAGATAATCCAAGATACCCTATCAATAGCAATACCAACGGAAGAAATAAAAAATCGCCCTATTGACATATACTATATCTTATGATATACTTCTTTCTATAGTTAATAATATAATAAAGGAGAGTGTATAAAAATGATAAAAATCTATAGTAAAAATACCTTAGTACAATATTTTCAAGTAACTAACAACCTTGATGAACTCAATGATTTTCTAACTCCCTTCAATATGTATGCAGAAATTGGCCCTATAGATGCTTATGATGAAAGAGAAAATAAACCTTATTCAAAAACATTCGCCATATATGATAATGAAAATAACATATTAAATTTTATTAATAGATATAATAATAGATATATTATAATAGAATATAATCATTCAATAAATAAACATATCTTAAAAATATACAATGATATCGAAGATTTATATAAACATTATAATATAGTAGAAGATAACAGTAATCATCAACATTGTCCCATATGCAACAATAAAACCGACTTCATAGTACAAATATACAATAATACAGTAACTATCAAAAAATTCTGTATTAATAAAAATTGTAACTATGAAATACAACATAATATAAATATAGATGAACTCTAATAAAAACAACAATTGCCCACTATGTAATACAATAATAGAACAACTAATCATATTATATAAAGATAAGATAATATTACAAGATACATGTAATAATTGTAAATATCAAAAAACAATAGAACTAAAACTAATAACAGAAGATAAAGAACTACTCTTATAAATAATAGCTAATAAAGAACTACTCTTTCCATAAGTAGTTCTTTATTCTATTATATAAAGGTATATAAGTATAAGATATATAAT
>RZYO01000277.1 GCA_009930325.1 Spirochaetia bacterium
GCTTGATACAGCGCTACAGTTGCCGGCTATCAGCAGTGTAGCTGAGTTTTATTGGCTGAATCGTCACACCATTGTTTTTCGCAGCGGCTATACAGGTAATTATAGTGTAAAATTTTATGACCTAAAAAAGAAAAAGGCTGTAGATTTGGCCCACCCATCGTATAATACCTCTATAACCTATACGCCAGAGGCCAGGGTTATAGCCTTTTTAGGGGAACAGGTTATCAGTTATTATCCGGTAAGCAGTGGTGTGGTGGTCAATACAGGGCTGGAGGGGGAAGAGGTCTATTTCTCGCCTGATGGCCAGCGTTTTAGCTCTATACTTTTAAAACGCCTTTTTCTCCTACACCTACTTCATTATTATCTTCATCAACAATTTTTATACTATAGCCATCAACCAAAGTCATTGCTCCAACAGTAGGTTTTATAAGATTTCTAACTGTAATTATTGGCGCAGTCTCAGTCATTCCATATCCATTTAATAAAGTTATACCAATAGAATTAAAGAAAACATCAACACCTTTTGGCATTGAACCTCCTGCACTAATACCAGCAATTAAACTATTTCCAAAAAGACCTTTTATCTTATCAAACATCATTTTTTTGCCAAGTAAATAAAGAGGATAATGTATTGCCATCTTAAAAACACCATCAACAAATTCAAAACCTCTAAAGGTTTTCTCTTTATATTTTGGTAATAAATTATGAACTTCATTATAACCTTTTCTCAAATTAATTGCATTTTTAATCAAAAGTAAGCTAAAGGCTTTTTTAAAACTACTTGCTTTACTTATTTTACCTTCTATTGTTTTATTAACAGCTTGCCAAATTCTTGGAACTGAGGAAAACCAATGAGGATTAGCTTTTTGAAAGTCACTTAGCATTATTTTGCTTATTGGTTTACTGTAGTACATGGCTTGGGAAAAATAGATCGAAACGTAAGCAACAGATCTTTCAAAGGAATGCCATATTGGAAGAACAGTCATCCATCTTTGCCCTGGTAAAAAATTATTATTTACAAATTTTTGTAAATGAGTTACTTCATGGATATAATTATTATTTGTAAGCATTACACCTTTACAAGCACCAGTGGTTCCACTAGTAAAGATTATTGTTACTAAATCATCTTTATCACCTTTATCAAGATTATTAATAATTTGATTTTTTAAACTATTATCATTTTTAATTAAATTCTGGCCTTTCAATAATAATTCATATAATCTTACAACTTCATATTCACTATCCACACTTATTGGGGCTTCTTCCATTAAAATTAATGATTCTAAATAAGGTAAATCCTTTTTTAAAGTATTAAATCTTTGTATAGTTTTATTATTTTCAACAAAACAAGTAGTTACTTTTGTATCATTCAATATTTGTAGTAATTCAATATCTGTTGCATCTAAACCTCTTGGAACATCTACACAGCCTAGATATTGAAGTGCCAAATCACTATATATCCATTCTTTTCTATTATCACTAATTATTGCAACTAATTGTTGTCTTTCATATTTAAAAGTTTGAGATAAAGCTAATGCTAAACTAATAACTTTGTTTTCTACTTAACTATAAGTTTCATCAATAAATACACCTTTCTTATTCTTAGAACTAAGCATTGTTAATTGTGGATTATCTAATGTACTTTTATGAAACATTTGTGCTACGGTCTTTACCATTTATAACTCCTACACTAGAAAATTAATAAATATTAAAGACATATTCAACATACAAAATTTCAGCCATTTTTAAATCTGGCTAAAATAAATTAATAACATTAGTTTAATATACTTTAATTCAAGTTTTTCACAATTATTTCGTATTGTGTATTTTGAATGTAGTTTTTTATTCCATATTTATTATACAAATATGTATAATTTAATTATCTACTCTTAATTTATTTGTTTTTCCTAATATTGTTTTATAATATAGTATGAACTAATATTAGCAAACAAAATATTATTTATTTTAAAATATCGCAATTTTTTAAATCTACCTGAATCCGTATAAAATATAAAATAAATAAAATATGCTAACAAATGTTAAGTAAATTATAGAATAATAAAGCCTCTTATGTTACAATTAGATTACT
>RZYO01000278.1 GCA_009930325.1 Spirochaetia bacterium
ATTTCCAACAAACTGGAATGAAATGCACCCTGATAATGGAACCAATATTTTAAATTGGCATGTTTATAAATATGCTAAAAATGAAAAGGTACTGTATAATAAATTGTGTCTGGAGGGTATTAAAAAAGACATAGTTTTGATGTATTATATTATTAGTTAGAATTAATAAATAATAATTAAATACAAAACTATGTCTAATTTAACTATTAATAGTGTACACTATAAATTGTTTTTAGAAAAGACCATTAATGATTGGGTTGTTCAAGAAAAAGATAACCTAGATCTTGTTTCCCAAAATATTATACAAACAGTCCTAGAAGCTCTGCTTAAAGCAGAAAGAAAAGAGTTCTTAAAAATTGATACTAATTTAAGCAATAAAGCTAATGGCTATTATTCTAGGCTAGCTAAAATGATAAGTGGGGTTGTAGATATAAAAGTGCCTAGAGATAGGCTAGGATTATTTAAACCATTAGTACTTGAGATTATTAAAAATGATCATGAAAAAATAGATAAATTAGCCTTTAGCCTCTACTCTAAGGGCTTATCAACTAGGGATATTAATAATGTTTTAAAAGAAACCTATAATTTAAACTGTAGCCCTCAGTATATATCTAATATTAGTAGTTCATTCTTAGAGATAAGAAGAAAATGGCAAGAAAGAAATTTAGATAATAGCTATTATGCTATTTATATTGATGCTATTCATTTAAATATTAGAAGAGACACTGTTTTAAATGAATCAGTTTATGTAGTTATGGGCTTAAGGAGAGATTTATCTCGAGAAATACTAGGTATTTATTCTATTCCTCAAGAATCGGCCTCAGGTTGGCAGGAAGTGTTGCTTGATCTTAAAAAAAGAGGAATTAAAGAAGTATTATTGTTTGTAGCTGATGGTTTAAAGAGTCTAGAAACTTCTATTCATAATATATATCCGAGATCATATTTTCAAAAATGCGTAGTTCATTTAAAGAGAAATATACTAAACAGAGTTAGAGCCAAGGATAAATTAGAAGTGGCCCTTGATTTAAAACAAATATTTAAAATTGACGATCTAGATGACATAGAAGATATGGCTATAAATAGATTAAATAACTTTATTGATAAATGGAAAAATAAATATCCCTATTTAAAAAGAATTTTTAAAGAAGAAGTTTTAAGTTATTACTTTACTTATTTAAAGTTTCCATTTATTACTAGAAGAATGATATATACCACTAACTGGATAGAAAGACTTAATAAAGAGATTAGAAAGGTTGTAAAAAATAAAAATAGCTTTCCTGGCGAAGATAGTGCCTTAACCTTGATTTGGAGTAAAGTATTAGAAGTTGAAAGAAGAATATATGACAATAAAGTAACCGTTCTTTGTCCAGCCAAAGAAGATTTAGATAAAATGTTTTTTAAAAATTAATCAAATAAATAATAGGTCAATAACTATGTTATCAGACACATAAAACTTGACAGTACCATTAATTGGCTCCCCACCAAAAAGTGTGGTGGATAAGTCGTTTTAAACCCTTATTTACAGTTAACTCTTTTACTTTTCAAAAAAACAAAACAAGATCGTATTGATCTTGTTTTTTATATGAATATTAATAAATTTAAAATACTAAAACAAATCTAACGTCCTCGAGCATATAACAATTCTACTTCTTCGGCTGAGAGAGCGCGGTTGTAAATGCGAGCATTGCTTATCATTCCTTTAAAATATATACCACCATAATATCTTCCAATATTTAATGGAAAATTTCTTGAATGATTTATAGCGCCATTTGCACTTTTACTACCAACTAATTGCCCATCTAAATAAACTCTACCACCTATTAACGGGTCATATGTACCAACAAAGTGGTGCCATACACCAAGAGTGATTGGTGTGTTAGATTTTGTATCTCCAGGTCCATTTAATCTAAAATATGGCAATCTAGTTGTGGCCTCTATTTCATTTGAATAACCATACCATTTTGTAAACCAAATATGTCTAGATGTTGAATCATCAGTGTCCATTTTAATCCAAGAAGAAACTGTTATTGACTCTGGCTCTAAAATTTCTGGATTTATTGTGTCTATGTTTCCAATATATTGAGT
>RZYO01000108.1 GCA_009930325.1 Spirochaetia bacterium
AGGTAAGCTTTTACCATCTAATAACCAAAGAGCACAAACATCATTTTGTAAAAATCTCATAGATCTACAACTATAATGATTGGTTAATCTAGCATAAAGAATTAATTCCATCATAGTTTTAGCACTTAAAGCATTAGGTCTTCCCATATTAGAAAGTTTATTTTCAAATTTAGAATAATCTAAATCATCAAATAATTGTAACATTGCATAACATTCAGGAGAAAAATCGAAAGTAATAGGTAAATCTAATGGTAAATATAGTTGACCATTTCTGTTAAAAGGTATAGTGTTATCCATGGGGTCACTCCTTGTTTAATTCTTTGTCAGATAAGTAATTATAACATAGGTGCCCCATTTTTGTAAACATTAGTTAAGCTCATTTATGCAAAAAATTAAATAAATTCTTACAACATAATAATTTATATAAAAAAGAACCGCTGCTAGTCATTTAAGACTTTTGCAACGGCCCCTTTTTTTGTTTAGTTCTTTATGAAAGATTTATTATTTATATTAATTTATATTTATTAAACTGTGCCTATTATAGTATTGACAACTAATGAAATACATCATTAGCATTTAATATTATGAGTACATTTAAAATTAGAAAAATCACAGACTCTTTTCATCCTTCAAACAAGAATTCAATAGATCAAATCTTTGAAATATTAAGAAGTCATTTTTCATCTGTAAAAGAAGATAAAATAAATGAAATCCTTGAACAAATGAAAGACCCAATAAAATATAAGTTTTCTTCATCCATTTTTGTAGCTGAAGATAATCAAGCAAATGTAAAAGGTTTTGCAATTGTTTTCTATATGCCTGATACAAATTTTTGCTATCTTGATTATTTAGCAGTAAATCCTGAAAAAACTTCTTCTGGAATCGGAGGAGCTATTTATGAAAGGATTAGAGAAGAAGCTAGGCTTCTTGATACTATTGGAATATTTATGGAATGCCTTCCTGATGATGAAGCTCTTTGTAAAGATAAAAGTGATATTAAACAAAACCAAGCAAGGCTTGCATTCTATGAAAGGTATGGTGCTAGAGTGATAATTAATACTAAATATGAAACTCCAGTAAAACCTGAAGATGATTGCCCTCCATATCTTGTTTTTGATAATTTGGGTAACGACTATGATTTATCAGCAAAAAATGCAAAAAAGATTGTTAAAGCTATTTTGGAAAGAAAATATCCAGATTATTGCCCTCAAGAATATGTAAAAATGGTTGTTTCTTCAATAAAAAATGACCCCGTAGAACTCAGAGAATACAAATATATTAATAAAAATCACAAAGTTGAAAAACACAAAGCAATAAAAAATAGGATACCCTTAATTGTAAATGATAAACATGAAATTCATCATGTTAAAGAAAGAGGCTATATCGAATCTCCTGTGAGAATATCTAGTATTCTAAAAGAAATATCAAAACTACAAGCTTTTGAATTAAAAACATCAAGAAGTTTTCCTGATAAATATATTTTAGAAGTTCATAACCCTAAATATTTCAATTATTTCAAAAAGGTTTGTAGTTCTTTTGCTGAAGGGAAATCAATTTACCCTTATGTTTTTCCATTAAGAAATGCAACTAGACCACCAAATGATTTATCTGTTTTAGCAGGATATTATTGTATTGATACATTTACGCCTTTAAATAAAAATGCATTTATTGCCTCTCGTGCAGCCGTTAATTGTGCTTTAACTGGAGCAAATTTATTACTTGAAGGTTATCATAGTGCTTATGCATTAGTTCGACCTCCAGGACATCATGCAGAAAGAGATGTTTTTGGGGGATTCTGCTATTTCAATAATGCTTCTATTGCAGCTCAATTATTATCAAACTATGGCAAAGTTGCTATTTTAGATATTGATTACCATCATGGAAATGGACACCAACAAATTTTCTATTCTAGAGATGATGTACTTACTGTTTCTATACACGGTAACCCTTCTTTTGCTTATCCTTATTTTTCCGGATTTAGTGAAGAAATAGGAGAAGGAATAGGTACAGGTTATAATCAAAACTATCCTTTGAAAGAAAATATTAATGGTGAAGAATATCTTAAAGCTTTACTCAAAGCTATAAAAAGAATAAAGGATTTTAAACCTGAATACCTTGTTATTAGCCTTGGTTTAGATATTGCAAAAGGAGACCCCACTGGAACTTGGTCTTTATCTGCAACTGATTTTAAAAACAATGGGCGTGAAATCGGAAAGCTATCCTTCCCCATTTTATTTATTCAAGAAGGTGGCTACAAGAATAGGACTTTAGGAATTAATGCAAAAAATTTCTTTGAAGGATTTTTATCTACAAGAATAAAATAATATTTTATTTAAAATACTTAATGAATTCTTCATACCCTTCTTCTTTTAATTTTTCTAAAGGAATAAATCTAAGGGATGCTCCATTTATACAATACCTTAATCCACCTGCTTCTTTTGGGCCATCATTAAAAACATGGCCTAAATGAGAATCTCCAACTGTGGATTTTACTTCTATTCTTTCCATATTATAGGAAGTATCTTTTATGTAATTAATTGAATCTTGATCAATTGGATTACTAAAACTTGGCCAACCGCAACCACTATCAAATTTTTCACTTGATAAAAATAAGGGTTCTCCACTTACTATATCAACATATAACCCTTTTTCTTTATTATCGTAATATTCACTACTAAATGGTGGTTCTGTAGCTCCCTTTTGAGTAACATTATATTGCATTGTAGTTAATCTATTTTTTAAATCTGAGTCTACATTTTTATTATTTTCTTTTTCATTTATATTCATATTTTTAAATACTCCTATTAAACATGCAATTAAGATAAATCCAATTGCAATAATATTTATTATATTTTTCTTTCTCATATTATCTCTTTATATTTCTTATAATATAAAGATACTTATAAAAGGTGCTGTTGTCAAAAAAATCGCTAAATATTAATAATGCCATAAAATGTAATATTATTACTTCTGTAAATAATTAAAAAAATAATTATATTAAACAACTCCCTACTATGTAAGGAGTTATTCGTTTTATAATTGATAATACTATAATTATTTCTCTATTATAATAAAATCTTTTATATTAGAATTAACAATTTAGTATTCATTACTGATTTAAACTTTATTAATGCTTAATTACAGAAGCTGAATATACTTCTTTAATTGTATCTAACAAAACTAAATCAAATTCTTCTTGGGTTTGTTTAGCTGATAAATCAGAAAGCAAAGCTCTTGAAAAACTAGCAATAAGCTTTGGATTCTTTTTTAAAAGTTCATTGGCTTCATCACGAGAATATCCACCAGATAAGGCAACTATTCTTACAACTCTAGGATCTTCCATTAGTTTAGAATAAGCGCCTGCAACTGTTGGAATTGAAACTTTTAGCATAATCTTAACTGATTGATCTAATTTTTCTAGCTGTTTCTCAATTTCACTAATTAAGATTTCTTCAGCTTCTTTTTTTGTACTGCTATGAATATCTACTTCAGGTTCAATAATTGGAACAAATCCTAAATCAGCAATTCTTTTCCCTATTTCAAATTGTTGTTCAACGATTTTTTTTATTCCATCAATATTTGCCTCATGAATAACTGATCGCATTTTAGTACCAAAAATATTTCTTTCTTTTGCTCTCTTTAATAATTTATCTAATTCAGGAATTGGCTTCATCAACTGAACACCATCTTTTTGTTCTGCTAATCCATTATCAATCTTTAAAAAAGGTACAATACCTTTTTCATTCCAAAGGTAATCAGCAGTAAAAAGTCCATCAATTTGCCTATCCATTGTTTTTTCAAATAAGATTGCAGCTAAAATATGTTCTGAAGTAAAAGATTTACTAGTTATAATACGGCTACGCATATCTTGAACTAAATCATACATCTCTTCTTCATTTTTATACTGACTCTCATCAATGCCATAAGCTTTTAATGCCTTAGGAGTACTTCCACCACTTTGGTCTAACGCAGCAATAAAACCATCAAAATTTTTGATTGCTGTTAATTGTCTTTGATTCATCTCTAACTCCTTGCAAAATAGTAAGATTTGTAGTTTTTTCTACATATATTAAAGGTACTACATTTAAATTGTTAGTCAAGGGTAAAAATAATAATTCAAAAAAAATAAAAAAGAATATATAATAAAAGAGTATTCTGAGAAAATCGTAAGCGAAATCAAATCCCAACGTTGGGATTTTTTGACAAATCACAACCTATATATAATCCAAACCTTTATTTATTATCTCTTCATCATTAAGAAATTGAATATCAAAAGGTTTGGATTATAATTACACTATCACTGAATTTGATCTAATGGTAACAAACCACAAAGCTCAGATAAAGTACTTTTCTTTTTCCATTTTTTTATAACAATATTGATTTTAGGATCTTCAATCAGTTCTAATGCCTTCGCTTGCATATTAATACTAATATCCAAATATACCATTGTAGTTTGTATACAACTATGTCCTAGAATTGTTGATATTTGAATAATATTCATTCCATTATCCAACCAATGAGAAGCAGCGCTATGACGGATTTGATGGCAATGAAAATTTAAGGGTATTTCAGAACAAAGATTATGACCTAATTTTGCATACTTTTTTAGTTGCTTATTGATTGCTGTTTGAGAAAGTTTACCTTTTCGACCCAAATTTCTTGAATAAAATACATAATCATCTGGTCCTATTCCACCACGATGAAACTCTCGTGAATATTTTTCTAATAAAAAAACTGTTCTAGGAAGAATCCCAATTGTTCTTATTTTATTACCTTTTCCTAAAACAGTAATTTGAGGAATTTTAACCTTTAACTTCAAGTTTTTCATTTGAAGAGAAAGAATTTCATCTAATCTAACTCCTGTATTATACATTAGTGCAAATAACGTTAAATACATTCTTCCTGTTTTAGTATTTTGATTAGGAACTCTTAAAAGAACCTTCATTGCTTCTTTTGAAATTCCTTTAACTTTTGTTTTCTGTACTTTTCTGAAAGGAACATTTATTGCTTCTTGATAAAGATATGATAAACTAATATCTTTTCTAGCTACATATTTTAAAAAAGTTCTGATAGCACTTAATCGTACATTACAGGTTGAAGGTAAACAATTTCTTACTTCCATTAACCATATAATCCATTCTTCGAGAATCTGACTATTAAAATTATTTGGACAAATAGAAGTAGCATCAATTGCTTTTTCACTTTCTAAAAATGAAATAAAAAGGATAAGAGTTATTTTATAGTTTTTAAGAGTTTTATCACTTACAATTCCACTTCCCTCTAAATATTCATTTACCCATGAATTAATTAAATTTGTTATTATACGAGACTTATTATTAGATTTCATATTCTACCTCAGGAACAATTTCATTAAAAGCTTCTTCTGCTGTTGCCTGAAAAATTTCAGCAAGACGTGGTACAAATGAATAATAATAGTAAGTACTTTCTAGACTGGTATGTCCCATACTTTTACTAAGATAATAAAACTTTGAATTAAAATCAGAATCAGATAACCAACTATTAATATTAATTATTGCATAATTATGACGTAAATCATAAAGCCTTACTTTTTGAAAGCCACAACTTCCCCAAATAATATTAAAAGTTCGTGACAACCATGCACTACTTAAAAAATCATTTATCTCTCTCGGAAAAAAAAATGTTCTATTAGGGTAAAGGTTAGAAATTAATTTGTCATAATTTATCATTATTGGTTTCATGCTTTCATGTAAAGCCACATAATGTTGGTAAGGCCCTTTTGAATTTATGATATTTAAAATGCCATCTTCCAAATTTACATTTTCAGTACGTAATAATCTAGCTTCACATGTTCTAATTCCTGAACTATACAGTAATCTGTAAATCACTGGAATAGTAAGCAAACTATTAGTACTTTTAATAGTATTAGGAAAATATGCCTTGTATGTATCACAAGCCTTAAAAAATTTATTTAATTCTTCAATTGTAAAAGCATGAGGAACATAAGTACAAGGTAATGCTTTAAGGTATTCAGGAATATTAATTTTAGATAACCCATGATTATTACAATAAATTAGAAACCCATTAACGACTACTATCCTTTTATTAGTACTACTTGCTTGTTCTGTTTCTTTTTGCTTGCACCATTCATTTATTGGTTTTTGTTCGATTGTTGTTAAGAAAGGATACTCATTATAATAAAAAGCATCAAAATTCAATAAAATTCTTAGATAACTATTACACCATTTACCAGAAGCTTCTCTATATTTTATGTACCTTAAGATTAAAGGTCTAAGAATTGAAATAAAATCAATGTTCATATAGTACCTCTTTCTCTTTAGAAAAAATACTCACATCTAAACTACATTTACGTAAATGAACAAAATCGGAAGAAAGGTATTTTTCTGTAGAATTAGGAGAAGTATGTCCTAAAATACTACTAATTATCGGAATTTTGATACCTTCACTCAAGAGATGTGTTGCTAAATTGTGTCTGAATAAATGGAACCCTTTACGATTTATTCCTTCTGTTCTTACTTTACTTTCATTAATTATTGCAATTGAAATAGAATACGCTGATTTTGAATCTAGTGCTTTATATGGTGGAGTTTTACGTAAAAACAAAGTTGTTTCTTTTGATTTCGGTCTTTCTTCTGTAACATAATCATATATTGCATTACCAACAATAGGTATAAGCTTTAGAGTATATGGATCTCCCGTTTTTTGTTGATAAACATTAATAATCTCTTTATCTAAATCCACTGAAAATAAAGAAAGATTAATTATATCACTACTTCTCAATCCATATTTCAAAGCTAATAAACCTATTGCTTTATCTCTTTTTGATAAATTAGTATTTCCGATAAGTACTAAATTAATTGCTTTTATTTCATTAACTGTTAAGTATTGAATATTTTTTCTTATTTGTTTTAAAGCTGGTAAATAAGAAATGACAAGTTGAATACTATTGGGTTGAAACTTATCACTACCAATATTAGCTTTCAATACAGATCTAACACTTTTCATATAAGAATATGTTAGTTTTAATACCCCGTCTTCATTAAGGAATAGATCAAGTACATCTGACTCATTAATATCAGATAAGGTGTAGATTCCTCTATTTTGAAAGTATGCAAAAAATGTTCCACCTGAAACGGATTCTGTCCAAATTGTTGATTCTTTTATGCCGTTATTACGTCTTACTCGTATGTAATTATCTATTATCATTTGAAATTCACTACTTAAAATATTTTCATTTTGAATAAAAAAGGAATTATGCTTAGTAGGTAATTCATTATTAATATCAAAATATTGAATTCTTCCAAGCATAGATATAACTTTTGCTTTTTTGCAATTAGGGTTTAATTGAAGGTATTTATGTAATAGATCTTCATAGGAAATTTTCAAAGGTGATAAGAAACAATAGTAGCAGTTCCTTAAAAAGCAATCATAAGTGTGAATTGTTGTTTTTGAGAAACCATTTGTGTTTAAATACATGACTATTTGTTCATGTATTTCTGTTAACCGATATTTATTAATATTCATGGTGAGCCTCCTTTGATAAGGATAGTTCATTGATATTAAAATCCAAACCTTTAGTTATTTAATTTCTTAATGATAAAGAGATAATAAACAAAGGTTTGGATTATATATAGGTTGTGATTTGAAATCAAATCCCAACGTTGGGATTTTTTGACGCTTACAAAGTAATAGAGTTTTAAGATTAACTCAATTATGTGGTATTTTTTTTAGTTATGTAGTATTAGTAATTATGAATTTAGTACTCCTATTATATTATATTGAACCTTCTCCTTCTTTTATTAGCTTAGTACTCTAATATTAGTTTACAATCAAATATTAATATGTTAGAATTATTTAACATAGGATATTTATTATGAAAAGAATTAATCTATTTAAGTTAAATGTTTTTTATATTTTAATTTTATGCTGTTTAGCATTAATTATTTTAAACAGTTGTAGCCTTTTTCAGAATTATTTTTTTAAAGAATCAATGGTTGTATTTTCTCAAAACCCTGGATTATATCAAAATGGTACCCAATTATTTATTGAATTTTCAACTGACAACCCTTCTGATACTATCTATTATACGACTGATGGTAGTGAACCAACTTCAGGAAGTAATAAATATAAAACACCAATAGCAATAAACACTGATACTACTCTTAGAGCAAAGTCCTATAATGGCTTTGCATCTTCATTAGAAAATAAAGGTAAATATAAATTTGTAGATAGTTTTCCAAACTACAACATTGGAGAGGAAGGTCCCTCAGGAGGTACAATCTTTTATGATAAAGGAAATTACACTGATGGGTGGAGATATTTAGAAGCTGCGCCTAGAGAAAATGAAGGTGAAGATATTACTTGGGAAAACTCAACATGGGGTAATTATAAAATTGCTGAAACTAGTAAAGAAATAGGAGATGGGTTATCTAACACACTAACAATACTTGACAATCTAATAGCAGATAAAGAAGTTAATGCAGCATCTTATTGTTGGAATTTAGAAATAGAAAAAGATGGAATAATATTTGATGATTGGTTCTTACCATCGGTTTATGAATTAGAGGAAATTTGGAATGTGTTAAATTATCAATATCCAACCTATTCTTCTACTGAAGAAATTGATTATCCTGCTCTTTATTGGAGTTCTAGCAATCATGCAACAGAATCTGCTTGGGGCATATTGTTTCTTAATGATGAAGTTCTTTCGTCAACAGAAAGAATTGGGTATACACAAAAAAATCAAAAAAATAAGTTACGAGCTATTCGAATGCTCTAAGGGAAAACACTATGAAAAAACTAATCCTATTTATTTTTATAACTTTAATCCTATTAAGTTCTTGTGATATGACTTTTCGAGATAATAGAGAAAGTACAAATTATCAAGGACTTTATGTAAAACTCAAAGAAGGAGTTCCAAGCGAAGCATTATATTATGAACAAACTGATTTAGAGAATATTTTATTTAAGTCTAACAGTCCTTTCATATCAAAAGGTGTAAATACAAGTGAACCAAAAATTGAAATTAGTATTTCAGAATTAAACAATGAATCTGAAGATATTTTTAAAAATTATCCTAATTTTAATTTATTATTTAATGGAAATAATGAAGAAAAAGAACAACAGTTTCAAATAATTAGATTTGATTTTCCTAATTTAACAGATTTAGATATCGAAGAAAATATTGATGAAATCGAAGAAATATACAATAGACAATCAGCTTTTCAAATAGTTTCAAAATTATCTCTTGAAAATAATAATTATATATCGAAAGAGATTTCACAAAAGGATGATTACCTTGGTACTGACTTAACAAAACTCGAGTTTAGGTTATGCTTATGTTATCCACTTAGAATTTCTGGGACTTATAAAGCAAAAGAGAAAGCAACTGAAGTTGCAAACACTTGGAGTTATGAAAACGGGTTTAATGGATTTACAACAGATAATAAAGCTGATGCTCTTCGACATAGCTTAGGGACATTATTATCAGCTCAATATACTTATGGGAACAAAGAAAAACGATTATGGTGGGCAAAACTCATAACTGATGCACATGAAATTGGTTGTGAATCATATTATTTCTCTGAAGAAGAACTTATTGATGCTGTCAACAACGAAGCTGACTCAGAAAAAAAAAGTGAAATAGTATATCTTCAAAAAGCACATGAGATGGATTTACATAACAATTCAGTTGGGTTAGATCTATACTCAAAAAACACTAGAATGGGATGGCTTCTTTTTTTTGTAGTGCATTCTCTTTCTGACGAAGAATATATCAACCTATTAGAAGAAAAAGCTATAAATTCAAATAAATTCTCAGAAATAAAGGATATTGCAAATTATAGTAATACTCAATTAGTACATTTCTTATAGAATATATATTAGGTGTTAACGTCAAGGAGTTTTGAAAACTTTCGGTATGATATGCACCCATTTAGCCTGACACTATTTGAATTGACTGAAACCATCAAACCTACAGATTATTGATGACTGCATCCATTAAGGATTACAGGTTTA
>RZYO01000109.1 GCA_009930325.1 Spirochaetia bacterium
TTTTTTTAGAGTATTTTTATATATTTGTGGTTTTTGTTTTTCTTTGTGTTTATACATATTTGAATCAGCTTTATCAATAGCATTTTTTATATTTAAATCTAATTCTTTTATATAATAATGAGCGCCAATTGCCATTCCGCAATCTTCTTCATTTGGAGAAAACTTTTGTGATATCGAATTTGCTAAATTATAAAATTCTTCTTTATTTTTATTATATATTATGCCTATAAATTCATCTCCACCAATCCTATATAATTTGCTACCTTCTGGGAGAGCCTCATTAAGTGATTTTGATAATCTTTTTAATAATTCATCACCGTATTTATGCCCTAAAGTATCATTAATTAATTTTAGACCATTAATATCTGAAAGAATAATTCCTATATTATCAAGGTTATTTCCTTCTAGTTCTAAATATCTTTCATAAGAATTTCTATTTTCAACTAAAGTTACAACATCAAGATAAGCTAATTTTTTGAGAAGTTTTGCTTCATTATCTTTATTGTTTTTTTCAATTAAATTACCAAGACTGTTATTCATAAATATGAATGCTGTAACCGCCATTCCTAAATGTAATAAAGAAATATGACCAATATTTATTTTTAAGATTAGAAGTATTTCTTCTGCAATAATAGATATTAAAATACTTAAAATGGCAAAAATACAAGATTTTAATTTTTTTTCTCCATTTATATATATTTTAATTGAAATAAATAAAACTAAAAGAGTAAAAAATAATAGCAAAAATCCAATAAATACTAGAAAATTAAGATATGAAATATTAAATAATGATCCAATTGAAATTGGAATATATAATAATATTATTATTTGAGAAAACCATTTTATTGATTTGTATTCATTAATTTTTGGGTAGTTTGTACTTGTGTAAAACCATATACAAAAAGGTAACGAAACCATCGAAAAAAAACTTAATTCCATCGGAAGTGCGGGGTTATTTATACCAATTAATTGTCTTGAGCTAGCTTGAGTAACTACCCAAGTTCCTAAGCATAATAATAGAAGTGAAAGAGATAGCAAAAAAGAATTATCACGAGACCATTTGAATAATAAAAGGTTACCTATAAAAATAAAACCTAATACAATTAAAATTATGCCAAAAAATAAAGAATTATAATTTAAAGCGAAAGCTTCATATAATAAATACCCCTTTGTCCCTATGTAAAGAGGAAATAAATTTTTTGAGAAAGGATTGTCTGATGGACAAAAAAGTTTAATTATTAGTTGTTTTGAATTGCTGTTTTCTGGCAATCTTATGAAGTGGCGATATCCACCACCATAATCTTTTGCCGCTTTATCAAAAAAACTGTAAATTTCATTATTATCTACAAAAACTCTTACACTAAAGCCTGAAGCTCTAAATAAAACAAAGGAATTGTTGATATAATCATCACTTGGTAAAGTTGCAATTAATTCAATATCTTTATTTTTAGTTGAAGAAGAAAATTTATAAGGGAGTTGTGTTTTATCAATTAATGAACCATTTTCATATATTTCAAAATTAATGTTTAGTATTTCCCCTTTATCAGAATCAAAAACCCCTGGGGCATTAAGATTTATTATTTTTATTATATTTATTAATAAAAAAATAAAAACTAAAGAAATAAAAATATAAGTAAAAAAATAATTAGATAACTTTCTTTTTTTTGTGTTCATAAAGAAATACTATACTTTGAAATTGAATCAAGCAAGCATATTTTTAAAAAATTATAAAAGTATACAAATAATATAACAAAGAGGATATGCTTTTTGTTTAAAAAATAATCATTTTTTTTACTGATTTTATATGAATTAAATAAAATTAAAAATTAAAGATGTAGTTTTGTACTAGAAATAGAAAATGAAATATAATATTCTATATATAGAAGTTAAAATAATTTAGTAGAAGAAATTTTAATAAATATAGAAATAAAAATTATTAGTGAATCTAATGCTTAAGAAGTTTACAAATATAAATATAATAGTTTTTATGTTTAACTCTATATAAGAATTAAAATAAAATTAATAAAAATATAAGATATATGGAGCAAAATTATGTTGGAAATATATACAATAGGAGAAGAAATTCTCAGAGAAAAATGTAAAAAAGTAGTAAAATTTGATTCTGCTTTAGACCTCCTTGTAAATGCTATGTTTGAAAAAATGGATGAAGCTGATGGGGTAGGTCTTGCGGCTCCTCAAATAGGTGTAGATTTAAGGGTTTTTGTTATTGATGATCATCGTGGTACTAGAAAAGCTTTTATTAATCCTGAAATTTTAGAAACTTCAATGGAAGAATGTTCAATGGAAGAAGGTTGTTTATCTATACCCGGTGTTTATACCTATCTAAGTAGAAGTGAAAGAGTGACTGTTCAAGCACAAGATGTAAATGGAAAAACTTTCAGAGTTGAAGCAGATGATCTTTTAGCAAGAGCTATTCAACATGAAAATGATCATTTAAATGGAATTCTTTTTGTAGATAGGCTAGATGAAAAAAGTCGAACTAAAATTTTAAAAACTTATGAAAAAAGGAATAAAACAAAAAGAGGTCCTTCTAAGTGAGAATATTATTTGCAGGTACAGCAGAAATAGGTGTAAAGACTCTTATTGAATTATCAAAAACCTTTGAGATAGGATTAGTTTTAACAAATCCAGATAAACCACAAGGAAGAAGTAAGAAATTAATTCCTTCTCCAATAAAAATAGAGGCTTTAAAGTTAAATCTTCCTATACTTCAGCCTGAAAAATTAAGAGGTGAAGTTTTAAAAGAAGTAGCTTCATATAATTGTGATACTTTAGTTTGTTTTGCTTATGGGAAAATATTTGGTCCTAAATTTCTTTCATTATTTAAAGGTGGTTGTTATAATATCCATCCATCAAGACTTCCTCAATATAGAGGGAGTTCGCCTATTCAATATGCAATATTAAATAATTTAGAAAAAACAGCAATCACTATACAAAAATTAGGCTTAGATGTTGATAGTGGTGATGTTTTATCAACAATAGATGTTGTTTTAGATGAAACTGAAACTACTTTGACTTTAAGTGAGAAGGTTTCTGAGATTAGTGCTCCTTTTGCCTTGGAAACTTTTAAAAAGTTAGAATTAGGTTTAATAGAATTTATTCCTCAAGAAGGGGAAGTTTCATATACAAAGCAGTTTTCAAAAGAAGATTCAATAATTGATTGGAATAAAAGTGCAAAAGAAATAAGTGCTCAAATAAGAGCTTTTATTCCTTGGCCTAAAGCCTCTACTATGTATAAAGGTAAAGTTTTATTCTTAACTGGTGTAGCTGGAATTCTTGAAGAAAATAATGATATTCCAGGGACTGTACAAAGAAAGGTTAAGAATAAAGGTTTGGTAATAGCATGTAAAGAAGGCTCTTTGATTGTAAATAGGCTTCAATTAGAAGGAAAGAAAGAAATGGATTTTAATTCTTTTGTTAATGGTAATAATGAAATAATTTCCTCAAGACTAGGATAAATTATGAAAAAAAAAATTAAAATATTTATCTTTATATTGTTTTTCTCTCTATCTTCAACATATGCAACTTATCCTAAAGTTGCATTAGTACTCTCTGGGGGTGGAGCAAAGGGTTTTGCTCAAATTGGTGTTGTAGATGAAATAATGAAATTGGGAATCCCAATTGATTTTATCTGTGGGACTAGTATGGGAGGTTTAATAGGAGCGTATTACGCTTTAGGTTATTCATCTCAAGATATTATACAAATGATACGCGATAATTCTTTATTTGCATATTTGCTAAAAAATAATGAAAAAACAGTTTATCCTCCTTCTTTGTTTAAAGATTCTAATGGTTTAAAAGTGTCTTTAGGTTTAAATAAAAATGGAATTGGAGATTATCCTGGATTAATCAAGGACCAGGGGATTTTATCTTTTTTAAATAAAACAACAATAAAAAGTCCTGGTGAAATTAGTTTTGATAAATTATATATTCCATATAAAGCTGTTGCAATAAATGCTAGTACTGGAAGTGAAAAAATATTAGATCACGGTTTTATTTCTGATGCAATGAGGGCAACTATGTCATTACCTATAGTTTTCCCGCCATATATATTAAAAGATGGGACTTATTGTATGGATGGTGGTCTTGTTGATAACCTTCCTGTACAAGTGGCAATTGACTGGGGTGCTGATATAATTATTAGTGTTGATGTATCTAGTGATGATTTAAAGTCTGGGGAAGATTATTCCTCATTGTCAGGAATTATTTTACAAACAATAAATTTAACTACTTTTGGAAATAGAGAAAATAGTCAAAAAGAAAGTGATATTCTAATTAAACCAGATGTTTCTAATTATTTAGTTTTGGATGTAGGGAGCTTTGAACAAATTCTAGAAAAAGGCTATGAAGAATTCGAAATACACAAAGATGAATTTATAAAAATTCGAGATGAAATTAGTAAATATAGAGAGATAAAAATCGTTGATAAGGATTCAATAAGTTATTATTCTCAATTAAATGATCCTATAATTACTGATGTTAAATTTGTAGATATTACAAAAAATAATGATGAATATTCATTTACCAATATATTTGATAAATATATTGGTAAGACATTATCTTCTGATATTTTATTAAAATTAGAAGAGGATGTTTTTTCTTTTGCTCAATTAAATAATATTTCATCAGTATCTTATAATTTTAATCCATCTTATATTGGTTCTAGTGAAGGTGTTTTAGAATTAGATTTAAGATCTTGGGAATCTTCTCCTTCTAAAATTGATTTAATTGGACTATCTAAATTAGGGTTCTCAAATAACCCAATAAATTTAGCATGGTTTTATTTAGGGTTTGATGTTCATACTCAATTAAAAAAAATGTTAGCTGAGAAAATGTCTGTTGATTTAAGGTTAAATATTTCAGAAAAAACTGAAATAAATTCTAAAATTGGATATATGATCAAAGCTACAAATACTTATGATATGACTTTGTTTACCCAGTTTGGTACTAAATTTGGTTCTCTTTCCCCGGCTAATGATAAGTATATTAAATACTATATCCCTACTTTTTCTATTGGCTTTGATATTGGTTTAGGTTTTGATTTAAGAATGTCAAATAAATTATCTCTTGAATTTTTATCAAATTATAATTTGATATCTTTATATTCAACAACTTTGCTTTCAGATACTTTGGATATTAGTTTTGAAAACCCTGTATTAAATATTATAAATTTTGATTTAAGCTTTTCTTATTTAGATATGGAAGATTCAATTTTTGCAATTAAAGGATTTGGGGCTAATGGTATTGGTTCTTTAAAAATTACTGATGGAGACTTAGGTCTTTTCTGTTATTTTGATACAACCTTTAATTATGAATTAACAGATTTTGATTCATTGAAAATGAATGCTAATTTTGGATATTCTTCTGCTAACTATCAATTGACATCATCATATTTTGATTTAGGTGGATATAATAAAATTCCTGGAGATTATTATGGAGCATATACAAGAGAATACTTGTTAATAAATCTTGTTTATCAAAGATATCTTGGAGATTTTATTTCACCGCTATTCTTTCAATCTGGAATAACCTTTTATGCTTATGATAGTTATAATCCTGTTGAAAATATATTCCCTGACTGCGATGACTATATGATTAAAGCTCCTAATTCTAGTATTCCTAAATTATCTGAATTTGGAATAGGTATATTTAGTGGGATAGGGTTCAATACAAATTATGGAGATATAATTATTGGGGGCGGAATCTCAATAAATGGTAACTTTAATATAGTTTTGGAGTTTGTATGAGTAGAGGCTTACCTTGGAGAACATATAAACAATATTTGATTGATACTTATTCTACAAGTGTATATCGAATCGGAGTTGATGGAGGATTTTCCTGTCCTAATAGAGAAAAAGATAGAAGTGGAGGCTGTGTCTTTTGCGATGCAACAGGAGCTAGTGCAACATATCAAAGAGATGGAGAAGGTATTTGGAAAAGAGATAGTAGTTTCCAAAAAAAAGTAGCTCATTGTGGACCTAGAAAAAAAATTAGTTTAGATAAGAGATTGTTATCTTTAGAAAAACAAGTTGAAAAAGGTAAAACTTTTATATTAGAAAGATATAATACTGAAGCAATGAGTCTTTATTTTCAGGCTTGGACTAGTACTTATGCTCCCATGGATGAATTAAAAGCTATTTTTGATAAAGGGTTATCTTTATATCCTTTTACTGAATTCATTGTTTCTACAAGGCCCGATTGTTTGGATGATGATGTAATAGATCTTTTAGTTTCATATAAAAAACAGGTGAAAGATGTTTGGGTTGAAGTTGGACTTCAAAGTGGGAATGATGAAACCTTGAAATTAATTAATAGAGGCCATGATGTTGAATCTTTTTCTCAAGCAGTACTCAAATTGCATGATAATGGTATTAAAGTTTCAACTCATATAATTACAGGACTTCCTAATGAGAGTTATAAAGAATATGATCAAACAATTAAAATAATAAATAATTTAAAAATTGAAGCAATCAAAATTCATAATTTAGATATTTTAGGTGGAACGGCATTGTTCGAGGAGTATATAAGAGGAGAACTTGCTGTAGCAAGTACTCATAGAGCAATAGAACATTGTATGTATTTTTTAAGAAGAATATCAAAAGATGTCATTGTACAAAGATTGTTGTGTGAAACACCACCTCATAGATTAGCAGCCCCAAGAAAATTTTATGATAAATCAAAATTTATTCAACATTTGGAGAAAAGAATGAAGATTGAAAATGCAAAACAAGGAGATTTATATAATGGAGAATAAAAACTCTGTAGATAAATTATTAATAAAAATAAGTAAATTTGGTATTGTCTTTAGTATTATATTAGTTATTTTTATTTCGTATTTTAGTCTAGTATCTTCTGATAAAATAACATCTATTAGTTATTTTCCTTTTGGAGATAAAGGTGCTCACATGTTTGCCTATGCTGTTTTTGGTGTTTTTTTATATTTTTCTTTTTCAAGAATTTCATTTACTTTACATCATAAAAACAGAGATATTTTAGCATCAAATTGGATTGTACTACCTTCTGTTTTTACTATTGGTATTGGTATAATTGTTGGGACAATACTAGAAATAATTCAGATTTATGTAAGTAGAGATTTTGATCTTTTAGATATTGCTTCTGATGGATTAGGTTTGATGGTGGGATGTGCAATAGGGTTTTATATTTTAAAATTAATTGTGAAAATTACTTTAAAAAAGGAGTAATAATTGAATTCCTTTGTTAATAAACTAAAAACAGAGTTAATTAAAAGTACTATTGAGTTAGATGAAAGTCTTATTAATTTAATAAAGAAAGCAAAAGAAAAAGAATTGTTTTTTCAAACTAAGGAATCCTCTTCTTCATTAGTAGTATTAAATAGTATTTTAGAAAATTTAGAAATAGCAAGAAAAAATAAGATTCCTATGTGCCAAGATACTGGTATGTTTGATGTGTTTGTTGATATTGGTAGAGATAATAAATCGCAATTATCTACAATTGAGAAAGCAATAAATAAAGCTTGTTTATTGGCAAGTGATGAAGGTCATTTTAGAAAAAGTGTCGTTAAAGAGCCTGTTTTTGATAGAGAAAACACAAAAAATAATTTACCAGCAATTATTACTTATAATTTAGTTGAAGGGAAAAATATAGAAGTAAATGTTTTATTGAAAGGATTTGGTTCAGAAAATTGTAGTTCTGTTAGAATGCTTAATCCTACAGTATCAAAAGAAGGTGTAATAGAAGCTGTTTTAGATATAGTAAAAACTGCAGGTGGAAAGCCTTGTCCCCCAATTTGTGTGGGTGTTGGACTTGGTGGAACTATGGAAAGAGCGGCTTATTTATCAAAACGAGCTTTGATAAGAGAATTTGGTTCTAGCAATTTAGATTTAAAATATAAAGAATTAGAAGATGAGTTATTGTTAAAAATCAATGAATCTAAAATAGGAGCAGGAGGCTTTGGTGGTGTAACTACTGCATTGTTTGTAAATGTAGAACAGGAAGCTACTCATATTGCGGGGTTACCTTTAGCAGTATCAATTAATTGTTGGGCTGATAGAAAAGCTCATATTACATATGAAGGAATTTTATATGATTAATTTACAATTGCCAATAACGAAAGATTATATTGAAAAATTAAATATTTATGATGAAGTAAGATTGTTTGGTGATATTTATGTTGCAAGAGATCAAGCACATAAAAGTATATTTAATTTATTAGACAATGGTATTCCATTACCATTTGATATAGAGAATCAATCAATTTATTATATGGGTCCATCCCCTGCTCCCCAAAATCATATAATTGGATCTTGTGGACCAACTACGAGTGCTAGAATGGATTATTATTCTCCTAGATTATTGGATTTAGGATTGAGTATTATGATTGGAAAAGGTCCAAGAAGTCAGTCTGTAATAAATTCAATTAAGAAGAATAAATGTTTATATTTAGCTGCTTTTGGTGGGTGTGGTGCTTTATATAATTCTAAAATAATTGATGTTAAAACTATAGCTTTCTCTCAATTAGGTCCAGAAGCTTTATTGAAAATAACAGTAGAAGATTTCCCTTGTATCGTTGCGATAGATAGCAAGGGAAATAGTGTTTATTGATTTAATTGTTTTTCTTTAGCAGCTAAGAAATTTGCAATTTCTTTATCATTATTAGTAAGATCAACTTTGTTTAATAAAATTGCACCTACAATAAATAATATAACTAATGAGATAATCCCAAATCTATTGTTATCAGTAATTAGAGTAACAAGTCCTAATAATAAAGGACCTAATATTGCAGCAAATTTACCTAGCATATTGAAGAATCCGAAGAATTCTGCATTTTTATTTTCAGGTATCAGTCTGGTATAGAAAGAACGTGATAAGGCTTGTATTCCTCCTTGGAATAGTCCAATAGCACAAGCTAGTAAATAGAAATGAATTTCTTTACTCATAAATGCACCAAAACAAGCAATTAAAGCATATGCTATAATTGCTACTAATAAAGCTTTTTTTACACCAATTTTTTTACCAAAATAACTATATATAATTGCTGAAGGGAAGGCAACAAATTGTGTTAATAATAATGCTACAATTAATGAACTAGAGGAAAATCCAAGTGCAGTACCAAAATTTACAGCCATTCTAACAATTGTGTCTACTCCATCAATATAAAACCAATATGCAATTAAAAAAGTTAATAAAGTAGGAAGATGTTTTAAATCCTTAATTGTTGTTTTAAATTCTTTTAATCCAATTCTAACAGAATTAGAAATTGAATCATTGTTATTTAATTTTTCTTCTTTTACAAATAAAATAAGAGGAATTGTAAAAACAAACCACCATATTCCAACCATTATAAATGATGCCTTAATAGCAGCTTCACCGCTAGATAAATTAAATAATTCTGGTTTTAAGAACATCAAAACATTAATTAAAAATAATAATCCTCCACCTATATAGCCCAGACCATATCCTAAAGAAGATACAAAGTCTACTTTTTTTTCAGAGGCTATAGAGGGAAGTAGTGCATCATAAAATGTATTTGCTCCTGAAAATCCAATACATCCAACAATATATAATAAGATAGCAAATTGCCAATGTCCTGCTTGAACTAAACTTAAGTTTGCTGTCATTAGACAACCAAGAAAAGCAAATGTAATTAAAAACTTTTTTTTATAACTTCCATGGTCTGCTATTGCCCCTAATATTGGGGCTAATAGTGCCACTATTAAAGACCCTATACTATTACCTAAACCAAGGTAAAAGGTTGTTGTTGATGTCTTTGCACCACTGGCCCAATATTCACTGAAAAATACAGGGAAAAAACCAGCCATTACCGTAGTAGCAAAGGAACTATTTGCCCAATCATATAAGGCCCAAGAAACATAAGATTTTGGATCGTCTTTATTAATTTTTTTCATACTTGAATTGTCAAGTCAAGTGCAACAAGGTTCCATAATAAGCCTCAAAAGGACATTTGTAACCCAAACACTTTCTTGGTCTCATATTAAGTGTCATGA
>RZYO01000279.1 GCA_009930325.1 Spirochaetia bacterium
TATAAATGAATTACCTGCTACTGAACCAAATCCTTGTACTTTAAGAGAATTAGCAACAAAATTAGGTTTAGTTAATTTAGATTCTTCAAGTGTTTCAGGATCAATGTAAATTCTATCTTTTTTAGGAACACCCGTTAATTCTTGAAGTTCCCATTGATAAAACCCATCGTGTCCAGATTTGGAAAATATATAATCTCCGTTCCTTATTAACATTCTTCTCCACTCATCAATAGTAATAAAACCAATACCATCCCCCTCTGTCATATTATGATAAAGCTTAATTTCTTCTTTAGTAAGGTTTAAACCATCAAAATTATCTGTATAAGCAATAACATCTTCAAGTGTAGCTATTCTTGTAATAACTTGTGAACCATCTTCTGAATATTGTGTAGTAACACCGTCTGTAATATTATTTTTTCCTTTTACTAATTTATTAATATATTCTTGTTTATTTTCAATAAAAGTGTTTACATATGAATCAGTAAAGCTTGAATCTTTAGTACCTACAGCACCACCCATTCTTTTAAAGAATTTTAATGCAGAACCATAATATACAGGATTACCAGATATTAATTTGGTTTGTTCTACTTTAGATACAAAATCATTTACAAGGAAATGTTTAAGTTTATTTTTTATTTCGTTTCCATCTAAACTACCAAAATCAATAATACTTCTTGTTACTTTATCACCTGAACCTTTTATTAAATAAAGTTCTCCTAATGTTTTATATAGTTTTTTTGTGTTATTTTCAAAAAAAGTTTTAAAATAATCTTTTAACTTATCTTCTCTTGCTGTATCAAAATAAGATATATGATCATTAGTTAAAGCTAATTTAATAAGTTCTTCTTTAACGTTCTTATCAAATTTACCTATAACGCTAAGAATTATACCATCGTTTACTACACCATCTATAGTATTATCATTTGCAGCTATGAAATCAAGCTCATCCATTAAATAATCTATCATCTTATCATAAATAGAAACATCTTCTCCTACTACATTAAGTGTTTCATTAATTAATTTACCATGTCCAAGAAATCTTTCCTGCTTATTGGCTTCAGGTCTAAGTAAAGCATAATTACCTTTAAGATGCTCATTATATGCAATTACAACCCTATCTGCTAATTCTAATTTATTAAATTCTTTTCTTGATTCATTACTTGCAGTAGCATTACCATTAATAACTTCTGAAGTTAAGGTTAAATTACCTTTTCTAAGTTTATTTACTAAAATAGAACTACCCGAATAAACATCATTATCTAAATGTGGAAATAATCTTTTAAAACTATCAGCATCCTTTACTTTAGGTATTTTAGATATTATTCTTGAAAAGAAACTATAAAGTACTGAACCATATATTTTATCACCATTAATGTTATAAAACATATTTTCATTAAAATTGTAAGGATTAAGCTTTAATTCTTCTTCTACTAATCTGTTTAAATTACCTGATAAATTACTTGATTCAGTGTTAGAAAATAAACTTACAGATTCTTTATCTTCTTTTAGATTTTTTTTAAATTGAGTTAGTATAATATCTGCATTATTTACTATGTTACTTATATTATACTTATCTTTTAAAGATAATTCTATGCCTAATATTTTTAAAAAAGGGATTACATTGTTAGTACCTATTTTTTTAAAATCATTTACTATATTAACAACATTGTAGGTTTTATCTTGATTGAAGTATTTAGAGTTATTAACTCTTGATTTTTCTTCGTTGTTTTTCCATTCCCTAAGTACTCTACTTTGTGTAGCTTCTTTAGTTATATTTTTCTTAGAATATCCACCATTACTATCCATTATAGTAATACTCATCTCATTAAAATACTTAGACATTGCTTGTGCAAATTGAACTACTAAATAATAATCTTCAATGCTATTAATATTTTTAAATGGAATTTTATCTTTAATTACCATTGCTTCAGGCATACCACCAGTAGCTAATTCTTCTATTCTATCAGATATTTCCTCTATTGATAATGTATTAGCTAAATTATTAACAAGAGTAGCATAAGTTCTATTAAAATCAACAAGTTGTGGTAAACCATATTCATTCATAACTAATTCA
>RZYO01000280.1 GCA_009930325.1 Spirochaetia bacterium
CTTGCCGAATTATTTTCAGGTAGTAGTAGCTGGACAGTTAATAGAAAGCTAGTAAGTAAATTGGGGGCAAAGAAAGCTGTGTTTATATCTAACTTAATAGAGAGGAACACAGATAGCAATGCAAAACAAGAAGATTGGTTTCCATATACCCATGCTGATCAGGCAAAAGATACAGGTATGTCTGAGTATAGCGTAAAGAAATGCAAAAATTATTTCATAGAAAAGGGTGTGCTTGAGACCAAAATGGCAGGTGCTGAATACTATAAAATAAATTTTAAAAAAATACATGAGCTTTCAAAATAATTCAGTAAAAAAGGAGAAATAATGGGTAAATCTAATATGGAAGTAATAAGTATAGAACAAAAATATACCTATGTATTAATCAGTGGAGATACTTCAGATATAAATAAAGAAGTAATTACAAAGTATTGGGAAATAATATCAAGAAATAAACAGCCTTTGATATTTAAATATATGGTGAAAGATATAGTGGAAGAATTTGGGCTTAAACAACAAGAAATATCTAAGGTGGTAAGAGAAAACAGTGAGGTTATAATTAAAGATAATGTCTGTGTTGGCTGTGGTAAGTATATAAGTGTAGCACGTTCACGAAGTGAATTAATTGACGATGTTAGGCTTTTTTGTAATAACGAGTATAAAGAGTGCAATAGATGCAGAAAAATAAGAGAAGATGAGGAGATATTAAATAAAGAAAAGGAAGAGGAAGAAAAAATAGCCTTTCTTTTTGAGAAACATAATGAAAGTATAATTAACACTAGGTATGAAGAGCTAAATGATTTAGAATGGAATTACTTAGTTAGAATAGGTTCTCAATACACAACGCCCACACAAGTAGCAAAAAAATTAGGCTTGTCTATAAAGCAAGGCAATAAAATACTAAATAAACTTTTTGATATGTCCTTACTTGTAAACAATCCCTATAAACAAGAAATCGGCATAAACGATAATTTTGCTAATAAATTAAAAGATATCGGCATAAAAAATAAAGTAAAACCAATATTTGGATCAGAATTAGCTAAAAAAGCATTTAGGCAATTAAAAAAAAAATATTTATTTGTATACCCAGAAATTCCTGTGTGTGCTATAATTGAAAAAGAAAATATAGATCACCTACTAACTGAAAGTTGGCATTATAACTATTTTCTAACCTGCCGACTAGATTTTGTAGTTACAGATAGAGAGGGTGTGCCAGAGTTTGGAGTGGAGTTCCAAGGAAGCTATCATACAGATGGTGACCAGTATAAGAAAGATGAGTTTAAAGAGATGCTTTTGAATGAGGTAGGTTTAAATATACAAAAATTAACTACTGAAGATTTGAAAGTCTAAAATATTACAATAAAAAGGAGCTAAAATTGGAAGAGAAACTAAACTATGATTTTATTACAAGCAGAGAGCTATCGTCTAAGGCTAAGGTATATCTAATGTTAATACTAACTGATGAAAATATTAATAATACTCAACAATTACAAAAATTAGTTCATGAGGGGATTACATCAGTAAGATCAGGTGTTAGAGAGTTAATAGATCAAGGGTACTTGCGTATAACTAGAACTAGGGATAACCAAGATTGTAAGTTCTCTGGCACTATATGGACAGCTTCACCAACACCTGAATTTATATAATAATCAATGAAATAAATAGGAGGTAGTTTAAAGTATGAAAGAAATAAAAATAAAAGGGCATATCAGAATACCCGATGCAATAGATGCGACACCTGAAGATAACTATACTAAAATCAGTAATGATATCCTTAGAAGCCCTGAGTACAGCAGTGTTGAAGTTAGGTTACTTGGTTTGCTATGTGGGAATAAAGAAGGATGGATTTCTTGGATGTCTAAGATTAATTTGATGATGAAGGAAGGTAGTAAAAGTATAAAAAACGCAATGAGAGAATTAGAGAATAAAGGTCATGTTGCACGCTATCAGTACAAAAGCATGAAAAATGGTCAATACTCAGGATCATTTCTATCCTATTCAATGAATAAAGGACAGCATAAAAATAAAAACTTACATAGTCTAATTGAATATCTACTTGAAGAAGGCTA
>RZYO01000110.1 GCA_009930325.1 Spirochaetia bacterium
AGTTAATCCTTAATTTGAGAAATTTAAATACTGTCCAAATGTAGCATAATGCTGTCCACATCAGAGTGGAATACTGTCCAAGTTAGAGCATAGAATGCAATAATATTGAATAACTAGAAAAAGGTTTAATTAAACATTTAATTTTAAAAAATAAGCTACATATTTTAAGATCTTAATATTTATATTAATGATTTTGATGTTATATTTATGATTTTAATTATACAAAACAAAAAAATATGTTAGAATAAACATATAAATAGGAAGGTAAAATTATGAAAAGAAGATTATTTATAGTAATAATATTATTTATAGCAACAAGTTCTTTATATGCAAGTGATGATGTATCATTATATATAAAAGGCTTAGAATGTATAATCCAAGAAAAAGATAAAGATGCAGTAGCTTCATTTGAACAATTAGTGGATTTATATCCAAGCTCAAAATATCAATTAAAAGCAAGTGATTATCTTTTTTCTTTAAATAACAAAAAAGATAATTCAGGTATTGTTTTTTTTTATATAAATAACATTGGAGCATTAACTTATACCGCCTTTAGTTTAGCTAATCTTTTAGAATTACCTAGTGATTCATTATCAATCGGACTTACTGGACTCGCAGGTGTAGGTGCTGGTATTGGAGTTTCTTCACAATTATCAAAAGACTACGAAATAACTGCAGAGCTATATTCAAGGATGGCAACAAATCAAACAGTAGCTATGGGAAATTACTTATATTTATTTGGTATTCTTTATGAAGAAGGAATTTTAGGTAGTGGTGAGTATGATGAAAAGATAACTCAAGCTTCACAATTAGTAGCATTAAATGGTTCTTTATACTTATCTTATTTTGGATTGAGAAATAAAGAATTAGAAAAAGGAAAGGGTTTCTTTGGTTTCCAAGCTTATGCTTGGGCAAATTATTATTATTGGTTAACTACAATAATGTTAGAAAGAGAATTTAATACAACAGATCTATTATTAGGTATGGGCGTTTCTGACTTAGCTTACTTTGGCTCACAACCCCTATGGGATGCTATACAATGGTCAGGTAATAGAAGTGGATTAGTCTCTGTTGGTGGACTTGGAGGTGCATTGATTGGTGTATTCTCTAATTTAATTGTTGAAAATTTTATTGATTTGGATACTAAATTAGCAACAGGAATAATAATGGGAACTACATTGGCTGGTCAAATTTATGCAACATACTTAACTAGAAATATTGATAAAAATAAAGAATCTAAAGTTGCAAATAGTAATCAAATAATGCCTTATCCAATAATTAAAGCTAATAGCGAAGTTGGGGTCGGATTCCATATGTATTTATAATACACAGGGTTGAAAAATAGACTTTGATTTTTTTGTTTATATCCAGTTCTTTCTGTTGAAAATAAGCTTCATTATTAAGAAATGATACTCATCAAGTATATTCTTTAGTATAATTGCTTAAATTCCAATAAAGAACTGGATTATTTTTCTCTTCTTTGGATAAATAGGTAGGATATTGATGATAAAAATCAATCCTCAAATATTATTCCATCATTTAATACTTCTAAATTACAATAATTAGATTTAGCATTAATTTCTTTCTTTGCTATAAGAATATCAAGAATTATTAATGTATTGGTTAATTCTGCTCTTATTTCTAAACTTCTATCTGAAATTTTAGTATTACCCCATATTGAACTTTCTCCAGCATTATTTTCTTAAGTTGATTTAGGGATTCCTTCTATATTTTTGATACCTTATCATAGAAAACTGGTCTTCATGAGATACCTTCATTTCCAATATTGTGAGTTGTAAAATTATCTACTGATTTATATATTCCCTTATTTTTCAAAGAATATGCAAAGTAATTAAATTATTTTAATCGAAGAGTAGTATCTGTCTTTATAGCTATATTCTATCTTTATTCTTTATTAAAATTGGTTTACTACCATATGCTAAAAATAATTTGAATCAGAGTGAGTACCGGTAGAAAATTCAATAACTAATTGAGTGGCTTTTTGATATAATCCTGGATTTTTTTTGAAAACATAACCATAGATTCTTGGAAGAAATAATTTTGAAAAAGGTTTTAACAACATAATATAATAAATATATAATATAAAGTTGAAAAAATATTCATCAAGCATATTAATAATCCTATTCTTATTCTTTAAAAAGCTAGAGTTTTTTATTCTAGCTAATTTTATTTCAGATTTTTTATTTATAGAATATTGTTTTATTTGACATAATTAGTTAATTAACTTAGTTGATACTAACAAAAAATATTTTTTAGTTTTAATTGAATGAAAGAGAAAATAACTATTTTTTAACTATATATGTTTCTTAATATACAATTTTTATATTTTTTGTAAATAATACTTGACATAAATAATATAATCCAATAAGTTAATCAAAGCAAACAAAAAAAGTTGTTTAAAGAGTAGGAATCATTATTTTATGAGTGATAGTGGGAGTATGGATTGTAAGGTTGAATTAAAGAGTTTATATGAAAAATATAACTTTAAAAAAAAGTTTTTTTTTATTATTTTGATTCCTTTAGCCTTCTTGATAATTGGATTGGCTGTTGCATTTGGTTCTGCAGATATTGCTTTTTTTGATGTTTATAGAACTATATTTAGTAAAATTTTTCCAGCTCTAGAACAAAATAATAAATCTGTAAGTATAATTATTTGGAAGTTACGTTTACCTAGAGTTATAATGGGGCTTTTGGCTGGAATCGCTTTAGGTTCTTCTAGTGCAGTAATGCAGGTTGTATTGAGAAATCCACTAGCTGATCCTTATATGCTTGGAATATCTTCAGCTGCTAGTTTTGGAGCTTCTTTAGCTATTATTTTTGGGGTAGGTGTTCTTAGTGGATCTTATTTAATAATAGGAAATGCTTTTTTGTTTTCAATTCTTTCTGCACTTCTTATCTTTATTTTATCAGGGAAAAGAGGTTCCTCTCCGGAGAAAATGGTATTAATTGGCTTAGCTTTACTCTTTTTCTTTCAAGCAATGACTACAATTCTACAATATTTTGGAAATTCAGATGCTGTTAAGGCCGCTGTTTTTTGGACAGTTGGAGATTTAGGAAAAGCAACTTGGTCAAGTATAATAATTTCTTTACCAATTATATTAATTGGACTCTTATTACTTATTTGGAAATCTAATGATTTAAATATTATGAATACTGGCGATTCAATTGCTAAAAGTCTTGGGGTAAATGTTAAGACAAATAGAATTATTGCAATGATTGTATGTACTTTAATGGTCGCAACAATTGTGAGTTTTACAGGAACTATAGGGTTTATTGGACTTGTTGCACCGCATTTAGTTCGTATGGCTGTTGGTACTGATAACAGAATACTTATACCCGCTTCAGGAATTGTCGGAGCATTATTACTAGTAATTTCAGATACAATTGCCCGAACAATACTATCTCCAATAATACTTCCAGTAGGTGCTGTAACAGCTTTTTTAGGGGTCCCACTACTCTTATATCTAATTATGAGAAAAAAAGGAGAATCATTATGAATTTAATAGTAAATAATATTAAGTTTTCATATCCTGGAAAACCCGTTTTAAAAGGTGTTAGTTTTAACTTTAAATGAAACAGAAATCATGTGTGTTGTTGGTCCAAATGGAAGTGGGAAAAGTACTCTAGTAAAATGCATAGAGGGCTTACTAAATTATAGAGAAGGTAATGTATATATATCAAATATTGATATGAAATCAATGAATCAAAGGGAAATAGCAAAACAAATAGCATATGTTCCTCAATCAACTAGACAATTATTTTCTTCTACTGTTTTCGATACCATATTAATGGGAAGAAACCCTTATTATTCTTGGAAAAAGAGTGAAACTGATATTGAGATTGTTCTTGATGTTATTACGACAATGGGTCTTGAAAAGATTGCGATGGAAGATTTTAACCAACTATCAGGAGGGCAACAACAGAGAGTCTTAATTGCAAGAGCTTTAGCTCAACAACCACAAATCTTGCTTCTTGATGAACCCACTTCTGCTCTTGATATATCCCATCAACTTGAAGTTATGAAAATTATTCACACTCTTGCTCATCGTAGAAAAATTCAAGTTCTTATGGTTGTTCATGATTTAAATCTTGCAGCTAGGTATGCAAATAAAATTTTAATGTTGAAAGAAGGGAAAGTTTTTTCTTTAGGTAGTCCTAATGAAGTATTAACTACTAAGAATATAGAAAATGTTTATGGTGTTAAGTCATCAATAAATCTTTGTGAAGGTAGTCTTTCTGTAATTCCAATAAAGCGCATAGATAAGCATAAAAAAATCGATAATTATTTGTTTGGTTAGAAATAACCATTCTTTTTATAAATTTATCTTATGAGGAGTTATATATGATAATGAAAAGATCTTTTCTTTTTGTTTTATTAGTTATGTTGTTTTTAGGAGGACTTTTGTTTGCTCATGGGCAACAAGAATTAACTGAGAATATTGAAGATTTAAGTGTTAATAATAAGGGGTTAAGTTATGGTGTTTTAGAAAATACAAATGAATTTATAACACTTATTGATAGCTATGATAATGAAGTGAGACTAAAAAAAACTATTAAAAAAATTGTAGTACATGATATGGGCTCAGCTTTAGCGTCAATAAGAGCATTAGATGCACAAGATTTAATTATTGCATGTAATTCTTATGTTAAAAAAAATACCACATTTTTCCCAGAATTTTCAAAACTACCAATTATTTCTGAAGAATCACAAGCAGTTGATTCAGAATTGATTCTTCAATTGCAGCCTGATTTTATCTTATCAAGGCCGTTTTATTATCAACAATTGGGTGATGTTATTATCTCTGAAATACCAGTTGTTCAACTATCTTTTAATTCAATAGAATCCTATAAAAAACTTGGGGCCATTTTAGATAAGGACGTTGAAGCAACAGAGTTTATTAACTGGATAAAAAGTTATACTGATATAATTGATTCTAGAATTAGCAAACTTGATAAAGAAGAGTATAAATCTGTTTTTGCTTATTATGGGGGAGAATACGGTATGAGTGATCCTCCACCTTATGGAACTTTTGGTAAAGATAATGCATTAAGAAATGAATTAATAAATCGAGCTGGAGGAATTAGTATTTCAGCAGATATAGAAGCTTTGTTAAAATCTTTTGAATTATCAAAACATTTGGATAAAGCTGTTTGGCAGTTATCTGATGGGCAATCTATAAAAGCTTCTTTGCTTTTTCTGAGAATATGCGAACCAAAATATATTTTTTTAGGTGAAATATTCAATGCCTTAGATTATTCTTCATTATTAGTTATTAAGGAAGAAATAAAAAAGTTAATTAATAATTCAGTTAATATTTTCTTTTCTTCTCATAATCTAGATATTGTTGCAGAGCTTTCTGATCGTGTAATTATTCTTAAAGAAGGAGAAATAGTTTTTCTTCCAAAAGAGGCTTAAAAATATATTAATACATATTTAAAGTAATTATTTTTCTTCTGTTAAATCAGGCGGATTTGGATATTCCGGATATTTTGGAATCTTCTCTAAGTTATTATCCCAAGATGCTCTGCTTTCAATAAAAATATGAGCTTTGGGAGAAATATGAGGATCAGTATCTAAAGATCCTGCTGGAACTACTAATAAGGATCCATCCATTTGTAGGGTGGGAAGCGCAGATCCACAATTTGGGCAAAAACTTTTTGAATGTTCACTTTTCTCAACTCTATATGTTTTTACTATGTCTTCACCTGAAATCCAGGTGATTTTTGCTGAAGAAGAAAATAAATTTGAGGCATGAGCAGAACCTGTATCTTTTCTACAACGGGAACAATGACATAGATAGAAATCTTCAAATTCTCCATCAATTTCAAATACAACACTTTTACAAAGACATGAACCTTTATGTTTCATTTTTACCTCCTAGATATAATAAAAATATAACATTTGATTGTTTTTGATGCAACATAAGTCTATTTTTGTTGATATAATTATCAAAATGACTTAATTGTTGAAAAATTTCTGATTCTTAAATAATTCAATATGATTTAAAAGTTTTAAAAGTTTTAAAAGATATGATTATTTCTCTGTATTGAATCTAAGGAAAATTATTTATAAATGAAAGCATAATGAGAGAGAACCATGTTTAAAGGTGAAATTACTATTAATTATATAAATAAATAGAAGGCACTAAACAAAACTATTGAAATAAACTATATTGCATTCATGTTATTTTATTTTGCGCCTTTAGAAGGTATTACAAATTATATTTATAGAAATACATTTTCCAATTATTATAATAATGTGGATAAATTTTTTACACCTTTTTTAAATGCAAATAGTGCAGGCTGTCTTGCAAAAAAATCCCAAAGAGAAATTGATAGGGAAAATAATAAGGTTTTAAATTTGGTTCCACAACTTTTAACAAATAACTCTAATACATTTAACTTAGTTTCAAATAAGCTTAATGATTTAGGTTATAATGAAATTAATCTTAATTTAGGTTGTCCCTCAGGAACTGTTACAAGTAAGGGGAAAGGTTCTGGACAATTAAAAGATACAAAAAAACTTAAAGTTTTTTTTGATGAGATATTTAACAATAATATTCAAGATATCTCTGTTAAAACAAGAATTGGATTTTCTGATCCTGCAGAAATGGAGACTTTATTAAATATATTCAATGATTATCCAATAAAAGAATTAATTGTTCATCCTAGAATTAGAGAAGATTATTATAAAGGGCCAATAAATATTGAGGTATTTAAGGATATTGTAAAAGAGTCTAAAAATGAAGTTTGTTATAATGGTGATTTATTTACTGTTAATCAAATAAATGATTTTGTTACAAATTTTCCAACTATTAATAAAATAATGCTTGGGCGGGGTTTAATAGCAAACCCTGGTCTAATTGAAGAATATAAAACAGGTAAAAAATTAAGTATCAAAAATTTTAGAGAATTCCATGATTCTCTATATAATCAATATTCACAAATTCTTTTTGGTGATAAAAATATTCTTTATAAAATGAAAGATTATTGGAGAGTTTGGAAAATAAACTTCCCTGAAAATGAAAAGCAAGTGAAACAACTTCTTAAATCACAGAACTTAGTTTCTTATCTTAAAGCTGTAGATGCTATTTTAAAATAAAAGATTGTAAAATATTTTAGTATTGTTATTTAGTATAAATTACTTATGTATAAATGAAAAAATAAATTTAATTAAGTATATATTTTATTATTGTTTTTAACAAATATGTTTCTAATTATTATTATATGTTGTATTATATATTCAAGCACGGATTAAAATTAACTATTTGAAATTGATTTGATAATTTAATATATGTTTATGAAATAGAGAAAAATATTTAGGGAAAAAGTATATATTTAAAATTATCTTTTTTTAAAATTTGTTTTAGGTTCAAGATGATTTTAATTTAAGTAATATGGAAATAATTAATTTATAAATAATTTAAAAGAGATGTTATATGAAAAATGAATCAAAGCTTTCAATGTTAAGTAATAAAATTGTACTTACATCAATATTTCTACTTTGTGTTATTCTTTTATCAAGTTGTGCTAAAACTGAAACTGATAAAACGAATGAAACTTCTAAACTTATTGATTCTCAAAAAAACTCTTCTTCAACTGTTAATGATGAGACAGACCCTCTTATTGTTGCAATGGAATTAGCTTACCCTCCTTTTGAAACAAAAGATGTTAAAGGAAATCCTTTAGGTATAAGTGTAGATTTTGCAAAGGCTTTTGGAGCTTCAATTAACCGTGAAGTAAAAATAGTAAATACAGCCTGGGAAGGTTTAATTCCTTCTCTTCAAACGGGAAAAGCTGATATGATTATAAGTAGTATGACAATTACTGAAGATAGGGCTAAGGTTGTAGATTTTTCAGTACCATATGCAAATTCTCTTTTAGGAATTTTGGTTAATAAAGATTCTAAAATTGAGAGTGTGGATGATTTAAATCAAAAAGGTATGAGAATAGCTGTTAAAGCAGGTTCAACTGGTTTTTTATATGCGAAAGCAAATATGAATAATTCTGAGATAATAACTCTTGCTGACGAAAGCGCTTGTGTAACTGAAGTATCACAAGGAAAGGCAGATGCCTTTTTCTATGATCAACTTACAATATATCGTAATTGGCAGAAACATTTAGATACAACGCGAGCTATCTTTATTCCTTTCCAAGACACTGAAAAATGGGGTGTTGCTGTTAAAAAAGGTAATTCAGAATTGCTTAATCAGATAAATGCTTTTATTCCTGAATTTACCAATAATGGAGGATTTGATGATTTATCAGAAAAATACCTTAAAGAGGAAAAGAAAGCATTTGGAGAATTGGGGTTTAAATGGTTTTTCGATCTAACATAAAGATAGTAATCAATGCTTTCCTTGCATCACTTTTAGTTATAGTCTTAATATGGATTTCTGTATTGAGACTTGGTGTCTCTTTTGATTTTTCTTTTGTAATTGAGTATAGAAGTAGAATTTGGCAGGGCTTTTTAATGACTGTGTTATTAAGTCTTTGTGGTTTTGTTCTATCTTTATTTATTGGAGTCTTTGCTGCATTGTTTCAAAATGGTAAGGTTTTGTTTTTAAAATATATATCTGTTATTTATGTTAATTTCATAAGAGGAACTCCTTTAATAATGCAGATTTATTTGTTTTATTACATAATCGGTACAGCTTGGGGTGTTGAAAATAGATTTTTATCAGGAGTTTTGATTCTATCAATATTTGAAGGGGCTTATATTGCAGAAATAATAAGAGGTGGAATACAAGGGCTTGAAGCTACTCAATTAGAAGCTGCTAGAGCAGTTGGTTTTAATAAAGGGCAAACAATAAGACTTGTAATCATCCCTCAATTAGTTGCAAGAACTTTACCTCCACTAGTTGGCCAGTTTTCTTCAATAATTAAGGATTCTTCTTTATTGTCAATTATAGCTGTTATTGAATTAACTCAATCAATAAGAGAAATATCAGCAATGAATTTTAGATTATTTGAAAGTTATTTATTCTTAGGAATTTTATATCTCTGCTTGACAATTCCATTGGCAATGATTGGTAAAGTTCTAGAAAAATACTATAATTTTGAAGCATAAGGGAATTTTAAATGAGACTAAAAATCAACGATATGTCACATAGCTTTTTAGATAATAGTGGAAATATGAAAAAAGTATTATCGCATGTAACTTTTGACGATGATATTTCAACTCTTTCATTAATAGGTCCCTCAGGTGGTGGTAAATCAACTCTTTTAAGAATTCTTGGAGGTTTGATAAAACCTACAGAAGGGGATTTTTTTATTGACTGCAAGAATACAGGTTTTGTTTTTCAGCAAAATGGATTGTTTAAACATTGGACAGGGATTCAAAATATTACTATACCTTTAGAAAAAGTATATGGCTATAAAGCAGAGGATGCAAAACATAGAGCTGAAGAACTACTTGATAGATTTGGCCTTTTATCGGATTCTTTTAAATACCCCTCTCAATTATCAGGAGGGCAACAACAGCGTATTGCAATAGCAAGAGCTGTAGCATCACGTCCTGATTTATTGTTTTTAGATGAACCTACATCAGCTTTAGATCCTGAATATACTGTTGAAGTTCTTGATATGATTAAAGAATTGAAAGAAGAAGGCTTGAATTTTATTATAGTTACTCATGAAATGGGATTTGCAAAAAGAGCCTGTGAAAAAACTGGTTTTCTTGGACCCCCTGCAATAAATTCAGGTGCTCGTTTTTTGGAATTTGGAAAAAGTTTAGATGTATTTGAAAATCCAAAAGACCCTATAGTGAAAAATTTCTTGGATAAAATATTGATGTGGTAAAATATTAGATCCTGAATCCGTATAAATCTTAATAAGTGATAAATCTAGCTAATTTTTGGCTATTTTTTAAGTGAATTATTTTGTTGTACGGATTTTATCTTGTCTAT
>RZYO01000281.1 GCA_009930325.1 Spirochaetia bacterium
ATGAAACAAACCAAAGGTTCTGGTAAATCAATAATCGCAACATCAAGAAAACTGGCAAGGATAGTTTTTGTGATGTTGAGTAGAAGAGAAGAATTTAATCCTTCTCTAATGATAAAAGCATTAGGCCATAGTCTCACTGTGGATAAAATCATAGGAGCACAAATAACTACTCCTATAGATTAATAAAATTAGAAATATAGTTAACAGAATTAGGTTAACTGTTGACTTTATATATAAAAAAATATGAAAAAAGAATTATAAAAGCAACTCTCAATAAGTAATTATTTAACATAGTAAGCAAATCAAGAGAAAAAGTAATAATTTTAATTTATTTTTTCAACCAAGTTCAAAGCTGATTCAATTGTTTTATCCATATCATAATAACAATATTCCGCAAGCCTTCCGCCGATTAATAAAGAATCGTCTAAAATAGCTTTTTGATAATATTTTGAATATATATTTAGATTTTTTTCATCACGTAATGGATAATAGGGCTCTCCTGTTTTAGCATAATCAATTGGATATTCATAACTAACCCATGTGACTGGACTTTTTTGACTTTCAAAATGTTTATGTTCTATAGATCTTGTAAATGGAGTCTCCCTATCAGTATAATTAATTACAGCAACACCTTGATAATTTTCTTCTTCAAATTGCTTATGCTCAAATTCAACAGATCTATATTCAAGATAACCGTCACTATAATCAAAAAGAGAATCTAAAGGGCCTGTATATAATACTTTATCTGCCATTTTACGATATTTTTCTCTATCACTATTAAAATCAATATTTGTTAAAATATCTGCACCTTGAGTCAATTTCTCTATAATAGGAAGATATCCTCCATTAGGAATTCCTTGATATTTATGATTAAAATAATTATTATCATAAGTATATCTTACAGGTATTCTTTTAATTATATCAGCAGGTAATTCTTTGCAACTTTTACCCCATTGCTTTTCTGTATAACCTTTTATTAATTTTTCAAAGATATCTCTCCCAACTAAACTAATTGCCTGTTCTTCTAAATTAGTTGGAACGCTATTTATCTCTTTTCGTTGCTCATTTATAATTTTTTCGACTTCTTTTGGAGTTTTTGCTTTCCACATTGAATAAAAAGTATTCATATTAAAAGGTAAATTGTAAAATTCTCCTTTATAATTAGCAATTGGTGAATTTATGTAATTATTGAAAGTAGTAAATTTATTAATATATTGCCATACTTGTTCATTTGACGTATGAAATATATGTGCTCCATATAAATGAATATTAATACCATCACGAGTTTCGCTAAAAATGTTACCACCTATATGATTTCTTTTTTCAATCATCAAACATTTTTTATTTCTTTTTATCATTTCACATGCAAATACTGAACCAAATAATCCTGTACCTACAATTAAATAGTCATAATGAGATTTCATTATTCCTCCATCAAACTTATAAATTTAAAAAACTCATATTATAATAACATATAAAAAAAAAATATCAATATGATAAAATTTGTCTTACTTTTTTTCTTAATTTCTTGTGAATTTAAACACATACTCCTTTAAAACACAAAATATAATACTTTAACTATAGCATAAGCTAAAATATAAATTCAATTTTATGTTTTAGCATATAAGCTCTATATAATTAATTGTAATGAGTCTTTATACTCTCTCTTGTTTTTAACCATCTTATACAGATATAAATATATTACCATTTTTTTTCGACTATTGTAAATAAATTATTATTTTTTAATAACTTATCTCATCAGTTGTTAATTTAATTATCTAATGCAACCACCTCTAATTTTTTCTAAGGCAAATTAGTTGCAATAAATATTGCAAAAGATATAGCTGCAATTACTAATGCAAATAAGTTTTTCTAGTTTTTACTTATTTTTCCACTTGTTTTCTATTTTTATGAGGATTTACAATATTTTATTCTTGTTGGTTTTTGTGTTTGGTTCGTTATTCAAATCAAGGAGGATAATTATGAATAACAACTTTAAACATTTAACTTCTAATGAAAGACATAAAATATATGGATTGCTAGGAAAGAAATCCTT
>RZYO01000282.1 GCA_009930325.1 Spirochaetia bacterium
TTATATAAGATTTAATGGAGATTCTTCTGAAATTAGATTTGATGGAAGTGATGAAAATACTGTTTATGATTTAGGTTTTGCCTCTAATTCTTGGTTAGACGGTTTAGACACTGAAATTCCTGCTGGAATTTTAGATGAAAATGGTGCTTTTAGAACTAAAATTACTTATCCTTCTCAATGTGAAAATGGAGTTCAAGATGAAAATGAGCTTGGAATTGATTGTGGAGGGCCTTGTGGAGTTTGTTCTGAAGATACCGAACCAACTGACCCTATTACAAACGGAGGATGTGGTAATGGAATTATAGATGGTGATGAATGGTGTGATTATTCTGCTTCTACTGTTTCTAATTTAAGATGTTCTGATTTTGGTTATGAAGGTTCTGATAAAGTTAAATGTGATATTAATTGTGTTGTAGATCTTTCTTATTGTCCTGGATATAATCCTTCTGCTAATGAAACTTGTGAATTTTTAACTAAAACTACAAGAGAACAAGAAATTGGAGAATTTAAACCAAGTCTTTCTTCTGGAGGTGAAACTTCTGATGCTGTTGGATTAATTGCTACCGCAGGTGATTATATGTATGCTAAATCTTATGGTGATTATGATGGAGCAGATAATAATTTAGCTAAAATAAGAAAAAGCGATGGTGTTGTTGTTGAAAATGTAAATACTTTATCTTCTTCTATTTCAATGTTTTATTATCCTGCACATACTGATTATTTAGGATTTCATGAAGAAGGTGTTATTTATAATGGCTATATTAGTTCTGGAAAAATACAAATTTTAGATTTGAAGATAAACCAAAAATATTGGTCTTCTACTCCTTCTTCTTTTATTATGAAACCAGATGATAGTAATGTGGCAGCTTCTTCTGGATATGTACTTTTAACTACTGATGGAAAATATATTTATAATTTAAGTTATAAAATATCATCTCTATATGATGGATTTAAAGTAAAAATATATGATCCAAAGAATAATATGAAGATGATTAATTCTTGGTCTACCTCTTATCCTTCTTTTGATGTTGGAGGTATAGTTGCTGATGGTGGTTATTTATATGCTATAGAGAAAGGAAATAATGCTAGAATTATTAGAATGAATGCAGAAACTGGCGCTTATATATATTCATGGAGAACTGAAAATGATTTTGGATATGCTGAATTTGATGGAGTAGATGATTATATGATTATACCAACTACTTCTGATTTTAATTTTGGAAATGGTGGTGTTAGTTATAGTGCTTGGATAAAAACGCTTTCTTCAGAAACTGATTATATAGTTCATCATGATTATACAAATGATATTTATTACTATATTGTTGGTGGAAGGGCTAGAGCTCTTATAAGAGATCAATATGGTAATTATCGTTATAGAACTAGTGCTAGTAAGATTAATGATAATAGATGGCATAATTTTACTTTTACCTGGAATGGTTTAACTGATGAATTAAATTTATACGTTGATGGTATAAAGGATCAATCAGAAACTGTTATAAATGGTGGTTCTGTAGGTCCTATCGAACTTACAAATACAGTATTTATTGGTGGTGCTTCTAGTTATTCTTATAAAGGATCTTTATCTGAACTTAGAATATATAATAGAGTTTTATCTGATTCTGAAATTAGATCTATAACTTATTCAGATGATGTAGATAGTATTTTATCTCTTCAAAATGGATTGATTGCTTATTATCCTTTTCAAACTCAAACAGTTAGAGCTATTGAATCTTCTAATTCTGATAATTTAATTCCAAATGGAAATATAAATTCTTATCCAACAGTTGGAAATTCTTGGGGAACTTATAATACAAATCAATATAATTCGGCTATATATTTTAATATAGGAAATATATCTAGCGTTGAAAATAATATTGTTACTTTATCTTCTATAGAGCATCCAATGTATACCTATGATGTTTTAAGACCTGAATCCTCAGGGGGTGGTGTTGTTGCTGGAAGAGATTATTTGATTAAAAAACATTCAGCTAATACTTTTTCTTTACATGAATATAATTCTTCTCAAGATGGAAGTTTAGGTTTTGC
>RZYO01000111.1 GCA_009930325.1 Spirochaetia bacterium
ATAATATATATAAGAAATTTATTATAGGAAAACTATATGACATTAAGACATTTAAAAATTTTTATTTCAGTTTGCGAGAACAAAAGCACTGTTGCTGCTGCAAATTTATTACATATTGCTCAACCCTCTATTAGCTTTGCAATTAAAGAGTTAGAAAATGAGTTTGGTATTAAATTATTTGAAAGAATTTCTAGAAAAATGATTTTAACAGAAGAGGGAAAAATATTTTTATATCAAGCCCGAGAGATAATGAATAAGATTAATCAAATAGAATCAAGTTTAAAGGATTGTGATATAAAAAAAGAAATAAAAATTGGATGTAGTGTTACTATTGGAATTTTTCTATTACCAAAAATATTAAAGATTTTTAAAGAAACAAATAAAAATATTAAACTTAGTGTTATTATTAAAGATTCAAAAACACTCTCTCAGTTAGTTATAAAAAATGAAATTGATATAGCTTTAATTGAAACACCTTTAATTGAAAAGGATTTAGATTCTACGCCTTTTCATAAAGATACATTATTGCTTTTTTTATCAAAAAAGAACCCGCTGTCTTCGAAGACTATTATCAAACTTAAAGATTTAGAAAATCAAAACTTAATTTTCAGAGAAGAACATAGTGCTGTTAGGACTTTAATTGATTCTGCACTAGTATCAAATAATATTAAAATAAATCATCCATGGGAAAGTGTTAGTACTCAAGCAATTCTATCATTAGTTGAAAACAATTTAGGCGTATCAATTTTACCATCGCTCTGGATTTCAGATTTGAATAAAAAATCAGAAATAATTACAAAAAAAATTGATGATATTTCATTTGAAAGAAAATATTTAATAATTAATCATAAAAATAAATATATTTCTCCAGCATTAAAACAAATAATTGATATTTGTACTAAGAATTATTTTGAATAATTAAATTTGCTATTTCTTTAAATTGATTTAACCTCATATTAAATAAATATTTATAACTTTCACAAAATCTAAATTTATTATTACTATCTTTATATCTTGGACATCCTCCACGACATAAATATAAAAATTCACAATTTTTACAATCTTCATGTAAGTTAGGTGGATTATTTATAAAGCCTATTGCTTTTCTTTTTGTATCAATATTATCAAAATCATCTTCATTGATATTTCCCAAATAATAATTATCAAGACAATAAAAATCACAAGGATATACATCTCCATTTGATTCAAATACGTATTGAATAGAGCAAACACCATTCATATCACAGGCTTCAGGAGAATTCCCTAGCAATATTGATACAAAATTATTAAATAACCTTATTGAAATATTTTTATTATATTTTAAATCATTTAGCCATAAATCAAATAATTCCACTAAAAACTTACCGTATATTTTGGGATTTAAAAAAACATTGTCATCAGTGTTAATTGGATCTAAACAAGCAATATACTGTTGAAAAGAATATCCTTCCTGAACTAAATTAGGATATATTTTAGAAATATTATTAGCAACTTCGTTAGTCACTACGCATAAAATATTATGATCTACATTATTTGTTTTTAAATAATTTAAACCATGCTTAACATCTCTAGAGCTTTTTTCTCCATTTGAATATTTTCTATGTAAATCATGTATCCTTGAAAAGCCATCATACGATACTCCAACTAAAAAATTGTTCATGAATAAAAATTTTGCAAACTTATCGTCAATTAATGTTCCATTAGTTTGAAAACTATAATTCACAATATCATTATTTTTTTTATACTTATTCACTAATGAAATAAAGTCTTCAAACCAAGATAAAGTTGCAAGAGCCGGTTCTCCACCTTGAAAAATATAATTTATATTATTTGAAGAATTATGAGCTTTAATAACAATATTTTCTATTGTATTTTTTTCCATGATTTTTCTGTATTTATTCTCTCTATTGTTCTCTTCATCTAGATAAAAGCAATAATCACATCGTAAATTACATTTACTAGAAGCAGGTTTAATCATTAGTGTTAATGTTTTTTCCATTTTTTCCTCAAAAATTATAATATATTTTTTATTTAAATAAGAAAAGGGGCTCATTATAGAGCCCCAACAAATCAATATTATTATTTAGCTTTTTCAGCCTTTCTTTTTTTATGAGTTTTCTCAATAGCTGTAACAATAGTGTCGTATCCTGTACATCTACAAAAGTTACCTGATATTTTCTTTCTAATTTCATCTCTTGTGAAATCTTCATTGCTTTCAATAATTGGAAGTGAACTCATAATAAAACCTGGAGTGCAGAAACCACATTGAATAGCACCTTCATCAATAAAGGCTTGTTGAATATCTGACATATTGCCTTCACCATCAGAAAGACCTTCTAAGGTTACAATATTTTTACCTTCAGCCCAAATTGCCATATAAATACAAGAGTTAAATGGTTCGCCATTAACAATTACAGTACAAGCCCCACATTCTCCAACATCACAGCCATGTTTGATACTATGTAGATGTTCTTCCCCCCTAAGTAAATCTGAAAGAGAAGCTCTTGGGTCTATATAATTTTCACATAATTTTCCATTAATTGTGCATGTTACTAATTGTTTTTTCATTAGAATTTTCCTCCTGCTTGTTCAACTGAAGATTTTAAAGCTCTTCTTGTTAATTCTTTTATCAACTGAATTCTAAAATCTTTCGAAGCTCTCCATGAGTTTCTTGGATTAACATCTTCCATAACAGCTTGTGCTGCAGTTTCTAATAATTCTGGAGTAATATCTAATCCCTTTAATTTTGCTTCTGCAGAAGTTGCTCTTAAAGGAACAGGACCTGCAACACCAAAAGAAATCCTTACTCTATCAATTTTGGACTTATCTTTTGAAAGACGAACATTTACTGAACAACCGAGAGTTGCAATATCCATAGCTTTTCTCATTGAATACTTTATATATTTACCAAAAGTATTTTCATAAGATTCTTTTTTAATACGAATACCTGTTAAAATTTCACCTTCTCTTAAATCAACTCTACCAGCACCCAAGCTAAACTCTGCATATGGTAATATTCTGATACCATCAACACTAGCTATTTCTAAGATTGCATCATAAGTTTTTAATGTTGTAGCAGAATCTGCACTTGTAACACCATTACAAATATTTCCACCAATTGTTCCAACATTTCTAATTTGAGGTCCACCAATTTGATCTACAGCTTCACCAAGTGTTGGAATATATTTTTGAATAATTGGATTATTTGTAATATGAGAAAAACTTGTTAAAGGTCTTATTAAAATTGTTCCATCATCTTCTAAACAAATACCTCTTAACTCATCTAAACAATAAATACTTATTGCATCTCTTCCTGCTAATTTACCTTCGCGACATTGAATTAAAATATCACTTCCTCCTGCAAGAGTTAATGCTTGAGGATGTGCTTTTTTCATCTCTAAAGCTTCTTTTACAGTCTTTGGTTGATATATATTATTAAAATCATACATAAAATTTCTCCTCTATTTAATTAATCCTGCTTTACTAAATTCTTCAAACAATCTTTGTGGATGCAATGGAATTGCATTTACAGCAACACCTGTTGCATTATATACTGCATTTCTTAAAGCTGGAGCTACTGGAATTACAGGAGGTTCTCCTAAAGCTTTATTTCCATAAGGGCCACTTGGATCTTCAGGTTCAACAAAATCATAACCTAAATCAGGAGTATCTAAAACAGTCATTAGTTTATAGTCTAGTAAATTATCATTATTTGTCTTACCAGTTTTTGGATCGATAATTAGTCTTTCATATAATCCATAACCTATACCCATACTCATACCACCATGAACTTGGCCTCTAGCAGTTTGAGGATTAATAATTTTACCTGAATCATGTACGTTAATAATATTTAATATTTTAACTTGACACATTGGAATATCTACTTCAACTTCAGCAAAACAACATCCTAATGCATAAGTATTATCTGTACAATGATGAGTTTCTTCTGCACTTATATGTTGAGAATTTTCTAAAGAATAACAAGCTTCCATAGCAACTTCTTCAGTTGTAAGGAATTTAATTCTTGTTCCTTTATGAACAATTGTATTATTTTCAATATCTAAATCATCACTATCCTTTTTCAACATATATGCTGCAAAGTCACAAATCTTTTTCTTTAATGATTCAGCAGTTTTCTTTACAGCCATACCTGAAACATAAGTTTGTCTTGAAGCATATGCACCAGTATCAAATGGAGTAACATCGGTATCTTGAGTTGATATTAAATTAACTTTATCTAAGGTAAAACCTAAAGTTTCTGCTGCCATTTGTGCAAATACTGTATCAGCACCTTGCCCAATTTCTGTTGCACCCATTTGAACTTGAATAGAACCATCTTGGTTTAATACCATTCTTACAGCACTTGTTTCCAAAGAAATTGGATAAACACCTGTTTTGTAACAGAAAATACCCATACCTACACCACGTCTAATATCACCATTTTGATTTTGGTATTGGGCCATTTTTTCATCCCATTTGATAAAATCTTTACCTTTTGTAATACATTCATCAAGACCTGAAGAATGACATGATATTGTAGTAAATGGATCAACAAAACCAACTTTCATCATATTTTTTCTTCTGAATTCTATTTTATCAAATCCTGCATTTTTACAAATATCATCAACATGAGATTCAAGAGCAAAGCCTATTTGTGGAATACCATAAGCTCTCATTGCTCCAGCAGTTGGTAAATTTGTATAAACTGTATAAGCCTCACCTTTGATTGCACCTACTGGATACATCATTCTAAATCCGTTTACTGCATTTGCTACTAATGCATGAGCATGTGATGCATATCCGCCTTGAGTAGAATAAGCTTTTATTGATCTAGCAACAAAGGAACCATCTTTTCTTACATAACTTTCAATAAAGAATTTCATTGCATGTCTTGTTCTTGTACACACAAAGGTTTCTTCTCTTGTATAGAATAGCTTAACACATCTACCTCCAACAACAGTTGTTAAAAAAGCATTAAGAGGTTCAGTTAAAGCATCTTGTTTATTCCCAAAACCACCACCGATATATGGTTTAATAACTCTAAGTTTACCAATACCACAATCAAGAGCTTGTGCACAAACACGTCTAACAATATGAGGTATTTGAGTTGATGAAACAATAATTATTCTATCTGATTCCATATAAGCATAAGAACCAGCATTTTCAATATGACAATGACTTACAATTGGTGTTTCATAAGTACCAACAGTTTTTATAAGACCTTCTTCTTTAATCGCTTCTTCATAATTACCCATTTCATAGTTACTATGAACTACGATATTATTTGGTTTTTCTTCATGAATAGGCATAGCCCCTTCTTTCATTGCATCTTCGTATGTTAAAAGTGGTTCATATTCTTCATATTGAACTTTAATAAGACGTATAGCTTTATTAGCCGCAATATCATCTTCAGCTATTACAGCTGCAATATCATCACCATAAAATCTTACTCTAGTATTTAATAATTTTCTATCTGAAATATCTTGATGGTTTTTATGTGTAGACCAAGGATGACCAGGAGTTGGGAATTGTTTATTAGGCACATCAAAACATGTTACAATTTTAACAACTCCAGGGACTTTCAATGCTTCTTCTAAATCAAAAGACAAAACTTTACCATTAGCTATAGTAGAATGTAACACTTTTGCAACTAGTGCATTTTTATCTACAAGATCACCTACATATTTGGCTGTACCATTTGCTTTTGCTTTGGCATCTACCCTATTAACAGCTTTACCGACTATCATGAAATACCTCCATGTATAAATGGAATAATTTGGCATTGAACCACATTAACCCAATAATAATATAAATTTGTTAATTAAACTATAATCTGTATATTTTAATATGTCAAACCTGCTTATTTTTATAGTTTTTTAAAAACCTTAATTTTAAGCAATTAAATTGATTATATATTTAAAAATATAATGATAAAATAGCAAAATTCCTTAATTAATGTTTATAAAACAAAGAAAAGCAAATATTTAATTTTGTTATTATTTAAACAAAAATAATTAAAAATTTAGAATTTACGCTCTAGTTTCTGACAAATGACATTTAATAGGGTCTCTTTTCATAGTATTTTTTTTGAAATAAAAAATATAAAAAATTACAGTAATTTTTTTTTGTTTTTTTTGTGATTTTATTTTAAATAATTTTATTTTTTTTATATTTCAGTAAATTATACTTATCAAAAATTAAGTTAAATTATTAAAATCTCTATTTTCTTTACTAATAAAACAAAAAAAACTTTTTCTCACTTTTTTTGTCTTAGTTTATAATAAATTTATATTAAAATTTTATTGCATTAAAAAATTAATACTAATAAGATACATTTATGAAAAAAATTAAAACAACACTATTTACAAGATTATTTATTTATTTCTTTATTCTTATTTCTATACCTTTAATCACTTTTTCATTAGTAACATCTACTACAGCAAAAAAAAGAGTACTTGATGGATTAAAATTAAATTCTAAAATTCTAAGTGAAATACAAGCAAATAAATTATCAACTCTTCTAGAAGAATACAGACATAAAACTTATACTCTTTCAACTAATTCTGATATTATTAATTTATTAACTAATCCTTCTTCGATGAATGATACAAATTATGTAGGGACTGTATATAATCAAATTTTTGAAACTATGAAAGGCGATATTTATAAGGCATCTGCAATGATTACTAGCCCAGATGGTAACATTAGATTATCAACACATCCTTTCCCAGAAAATTATGATTTAAGAAATCACTCAACAATATTAGAAATAGCCTCACCTTTAATGGACAGTAAACCTTATACATACACTAAAATAATCTCTAATAGAAATTTAAACACAAACAATGATGTAGCAATTACAATGTTAAGATATATTTTTGATGAAAATAAAAAAGTAATTGGTTTTGTAGTTGTAGATATTTATAAATCAACAATTAAAGATATTGAAGAATCTAGTTCTCTATCAACCTCATTACTTGTAGATTCAAATTCTTTTGTTGCTTCTGAGATTGATAATGCAAGTGAATATTATTCATTTAATTATTTTCCTGGATTAAGTAGCAGAGAAAAAGGCTCTTTTAAAGATGGCATATTTTATAAAAACAACTATATCTTATCACTAAAACAAATTGGAAATACAAGTTTTTACGTAGCTAATTATATTGAAGACCAAACATTTAACGAAAATTTAAAACAAATTTTATTAATTGGCATTTTTTCTATCTTAGTTGGTTTAATTTTATCTCTTATTGTTGCTTATTTTATTGCAAAAGAACTTACAAAACCAATAAAAAAATTAATAAAAGGTATGAAACATGTTGAAAAAGGAAATTTAGCAATTTCAATTGAAGAAAATAGTATATATGAAATGCAAGAACTTAATGATAGTTTTAATAACATGGTAATTCAAATAGTAAATTTATTACAAACAACAAAAGAATCTAAAAAAAGAATTTATGAAGCAGAACGAGAAGCTTTGCAGTCTCAAATAAATCCGCATTTTTTATTTAACACCTTAAATACAATTAAATCTTTAGCAAGTATTAATAATCAAGAAGAGATATATACTATATCGATTAAATTAGGACAATTACTAAGAGCTTCAATATATAATAATAATCCAGATTGCACCTTAGAAAAAAGTATTGAATTGGTTCAAAGTTATTTAACAATACAACAAATAAGATTCAAAGACAAATTACATGTTACTTATGACATTGATGAAAAATTATTATCAATTATAACCCCAAAACTTCTTCTTCAACCTTTAGTTGAAAACTCAATCATACATGGACTTGAACCAAAAATAGGACAATGGTTTATTAGTATCAATATTTATAGAAAAAATGATAAGATAATAATTGAAATAATTGATAATGGCGTAGGTTTTTCTGACAAGGAAACTATGAATAATCTTTCTAAATTTGAAAATACTTCACATATTGGATTATATAATGTTTACAAACGTCTATCATTATTTTATAAGAATAAGGCTTCTTTATCTTTTTCAGATGTAGAAACAGGTGGAACAAAGGCTACAATTATTTTACCTTTAGATTATCATGAAACTGGAGAAAAAAATGAGCTATAAAATTGTTATAATTGAAGATGAACTAATAGAGCTTCAAGAACTTTCTATGATTATAAATAGCTCAAAGTTAGATCTTGAGTTAATTGGAACAGCCTCAAATGGGACTGAAGGCCAACAGCTTATTAATGATTTATGTCCAGACATTGTAATATCAGATATAAGACTTCCTGGTCAAACAGGATTAGACATGCTTAGTAAAATTGAAATAAATGTAAAATCTATTATTCTATCTGGGTACTCAGATTTTAAATATATGCAAAATGCAATTAGATTAGGTGTTGAAGATTATCTGTTGAAACCAGTCGATAACAAAGATCTTTTATCCTCTATAGAAAAAGTAATTCAACAAATAAAAATTGATGATTATAAAAATGAAAAAACAATACATTTCCCACTAAAAGATGAAGTGAATAATCATCTTATTAATGAGGCAATAAAATTCATTAAAAATAATTATCAGAACCAAGTTGGATTACAAGAAGCTGCAGATTTATTAAATGTAAGTGAAACTCATTTATCTAGATTATTCAAAGAATTAATTGGTATAAACTTTTTAACATATTTGAATACTTACAGAATTAATAAAAGTATTAATCTTCTTTTAAATACCAACGAAAATATAAATGAAATTGCTTATAAATGTGGTTATATAACCCCTGGTTATTTTGCTAAAATTTTTAAAAGATTAGTTAAAACTACTCCAACAAAATTTAGAGATGAACACTAAAAAAAATGCTATTACAAACTTCGCGGATTTGTAATAGCAAAAAGTAATTTATCTAAAAAACGGAAGGGGTTAACCTTTTCTAGATTCAAATACAGCGGCTCCACCTAAAAAATATTTTGATAAAAAGCCAAATAATACAAACATTGGAATTGAAGCTAATAAAGCACATGCCATCATTGCTCCTTGGTCTGTTTGTTTTTCTTCACTAAACTTTGTTATATACAAAGGAATAGTTTTCATTGTCTCTTTTTGTGCAACTAATAATGGCCACAATAAGTTATCCCATTGGTTTCTAAAACTTAAGATACCTAAAGTTGCAATAACTGGAGTACAGTTTGGTAATACAATACTTAAATAAATCTTAAATTCACCTAACCCATCTACTCTTGATGCATCTAAAAACTCAGTTGGGAAAGTTAATAAATATTGTCTCATTTGGAATACACCAAAAGCACTAACTAAGAAAGGAATTATCAAACCTCTATAACTATTCATCATTTGCAAATTAGCTGTAACAATATATAAAGGAATCATAATTGCTTCAAAAGGAATCATCATTGTTGCCATGATCGACATAAATATTACATTTTTACCTTTAAATTTGAATTTAGCTAATCCATAACCACATAATGAAGCCATAAGGACTGTTGTAATAGAAACTGTTATAGCAACAATCAAGGAGTTTATTAAAGTTCTAAAAAATATAGCATTGTTATTATTTCCTAAAATAGCTTTAATAAAGTTTGTTGCAAAAGTCCTATCTGAACTTGTAAAAAAGGCTTTTGATGGAATCCAAGAAAAAGGCATTGCTAGTATCTGTTTTGCATCCATAAAAGAAGCAGATAACATAAATACTATAGGTAATATTGTAAAACCTAATACAAGAAGAAGAAAGAACCAAATTATTATTTCAAGTATAGTTATTTTTCCTACAAATTTATTCATTATTAATCTCCTATAAAAAGTCAACAGTAAACCTAATTCTGCTAACTATATTACTAATTTAATAGCCAATAGGAGTAATTGTTTATGCTCCTATGACTTCATCCA
>RZYO01000283.1 GCA_009930325.1 Spirochaetia bacterium
TTTTCCACTGACCTCTGTAGATAATCATAACCTCTTCAGTTGTTAACTCCATTCTATCTGTTACAACTGCATAATAGCCATCAAACTTAGCTGCGTTTTTGTATATGATACTCTAAAAGTGGCTCTTTCCATTAATTGGGGAATTTGCTATAATACAATTAATTATGGAAGAATTTATTAAACAAATTAGTGATGATTTAATTTATGTTTCACACTCTATTATAGATGGTGTTTATCACATAAGAGTTAAATCTAAAGAAGAATATAAAATATGCCCAAGATGTGGTGAAAAATCTACTACGGTACATACTAAATACATTAGAAAAATCAATGATTTACCTATTGGAGATAAGAAAGTTATCTTAGAATTAGAAACTTATAAACTTAAATGTAAAAACAATAATTGTGCTACAAAGGTATTCAGTTCTAGGTATTCATATATTGGATCGAATTGTTATAAAACAAAAAGATTAGAAGATAAAATACTAGAAGTATCTACTAATTTAAGTTCAGTAAAAGCATCTAAATTCCTTGGTGAAAATATTGCAAATGTCTGTAAAAGTTCAATTTGTAATATGATAAAAAAAAATCAAAGCGACAATCAATAAATTTAAAGTAAGAAAGATTTGTATTGATGATTTTGCAATTAAAAAACGTCATAAATATGCAACTGTAATGATTGATATAGAAAATCATAAGATTGTAGATATAATTGAATCCAGAAAAGATAGTGATGTTGCAACCTGGTTAAAAACTTTTCCTAATTTAGAGTTAGTTTCAAGAGATGGTGCACTATGTTATAGAAATGCAATTAATGAAACTAATAAAGATATAGTGCAAGTGACTGATAGATTTCACCTTCTTAAAAATCTGACAAATTATTGCAAAGATTTCTTAATGAAGAAATTTAATAAATTCATATATCTCAATAAAACTGAAGAAGATTTAAAAGAAATAGAGACCCAAGAAAAGTATAACTTATTTATTGATAAGAAACTCATTGGTGAATCTAAAAAGACTATATGCAAAGATTTAGTAATTACTTCTAAATTATATGAACAATTTGAAGCTAAATTTATTGAAGAGAAACCAGAAATAAAATTAAGAAAAACTGAATTGTCTAAAATTCAAAATTACAATAAAAAACTTGCAATTATAAACAAAGCTAGAACATTAAGATGTGAAAATTATTCAATAACCCAAATTTGTAAAATGTTAAAATTAGATTATAGGACTGTAAAAAAATATATAGACCTTACGTTTAATTATGACAATTCTAGAAAAAGAATAAGCAATTTAGATCCATATTATTCATTTATTGAGATGAATATTAATAAGGGTATAAATATGACTTATATTTATAACAGTATAAAAGAAAAAGGATATGATGGCTCTTATTCCTCTTTAAGATCATATTGCAGAAAGTTTAAATTCAAATACAATAGTAATAGTATCTCTACTTATGATGATAAAATAGAATTAAAGAATATAATTAAATTTCTATATCATCCACTAAATGAAATCAAAGAAATATCCATAGAACAATTTGATAAAATATTTAGACAAAATCCTATTATTGAAACAATATATAAGGTAATAATAGATTTTAAATCAGCTGTATTTGAAACAAAAAGCGTTACTGATTTTAAGAAATGGGTAAATAAAGTGAAGGTTTTAAATATACCTGAACTAAACAGTTTTATAAGAGGTCTTGAAAGAGATATTACTGCTGTAACTACAGCTATTAATGTAAAATATAGTAATGGATTAGCAGAAGGAACTGTTAATAAAATTAAATTTATCAAGAGAATTATGTATGGAAGATGCAAATTTGACACTCTAAGAAATAAGATATTAATTGCTGAAAATTACAACTAATCCCCAATTAATGGAAAGAGCCCTAAAAGTCCAATTGATTTGCAAGTAAATTCCAACTCTTGAGCATGGAAATTCCAATAAAATAGCAAAGGGACTTGTAAACAAATCCTTTTGCCCGTTAACCTCTGTTTAAAGTCAAAAAAATAGAGGAGAGAATAGGAGATGCT
>RZYO01000284.1 GCA_009930325.1 Spirochaetia bacterium
ATGGGTAGCAGATGCCATATTATTGTATGTAGAAATGAAGAAATAGCTGAAAGATATAATCTTAGTGAAAAAGTTGTATTTATATCAAGAAATGGAACTAATCTTAAAAAACATATTGTAAATAATTATGGTCAAAAAGTCTTTGATGAATTAATTGAAGAACTTTATTTAACTCTATATAATCCTAAACTTGATCGTAATATGTCATATCAAGATTATGTAATTCTTGATACTGAAATGCTTCCTTGGAGTATTACTGGAGAAAAACTTATTCGAGATAAATTTATTATTCCTGGAGATGCTTCATATCTAAAAAGACTTATTCTATGTAGAGATTATGATATTAAAGAATTAGATAAATTTTTTATGAATAGTATAAAATATAAACTATCTCTAAGTAATTATACTTTTCCATATAAAGAACTTGAATTCAGAGTTTTTGATATTCTTAATTATAATACTCAAGTTACTAATGATAAAGAAATGATGTATTTAATTAATAGATATTTTATAGATACTAAAAAAACTTATTTTAAACCAGTTCAAGGATTTATATATACTACAGATGATGAAATGGGAAGTAATATAAAACTTGATGATATGTGGAATAGCCTTGATGTTAAAGGTGAAGAAGGATTAGTTATTAAACCTATCAATGTACCAGATAATATTGTTCCTTATCTAAAATGCAGATCAAAAGAATATCTCAGAATTATTTATGGAATGGATTATACCGATAAAGAGATAATGGAAGTAGTAAGACATAAAAAGAGATCAATAGATAATAAAATGTCTGAATCTCTATATGAATTTCATAATTGTAAAAAGATTATGAATAATTTTATTAAAAGAGATTTTAAAATAAGAGATAAGTTAATTTATAATCTTTATGGTAGAAGAGTTAAAAAAGAACAATATATGGATAAGACATTTTAATTAAAAAGGATTTGATTTAATATGAATATGGATTTTATAACAATTTCAATATCGCCTTCAATTTTAAATGATATGTTTTCTGAATTCCCAAATTTAACAAGAAGTGCTGCAGGCGAACTTAAAATGTATTATTTTAGAACAACTTATGATATGGTTAAATCTTTAAAAATTCATTATAATAAATATAAAGAAATTTTAAATGATACAAAAATTATTTTAAGAAATAATTTATTAGAGAATGGATATTATTTTGAATTTGTTCCTAAAGATTTTAAAGAAGAAAACTGTACAGATTATATAACTGATTATAGCATATTTGAGAATAATTAATTAAAAAGATAAGCCTAAGACTATTTTCTTAGGCTTATTATATTTTAAAAATAAGTAAATTAATAGTAAAGATGATTTAAAAGGAATGATTGAATTTGGGAAATGGAAATATAATAGGAAAGAAAAATAATTCAAGAAGTGGTTTATGGAATATAAACGATATTGCATATAATAATTTATTATTTAATTATAATAATTTTATAGGAGTACAAGATACAGGTACTAGAAGTAGTAATGGTGCTGAATTAAGACAAGTTAATATATCTTCTGATAATAATTTACAACTAACTATTAAAACTGTTGATTATTTTAATAATCATCCTAAATACCAATTTACAGATTGGACGGACGCTTCGGGCAATGTATTTGTAAAAATTCCTATAAGTTATTGGTGGAGAGGTAATTTACCAGATGCAGTTGATGGTACTACTCCTAGATGGACTATGTTATTATCTCCTAAACCTGGGAATATTGTTATTAATGGTATTAGTTGTACATTTGCTTCATCAGATGCTACATTTAAGAAAAATGGAAGCTATAAAGATTCTTTCTACATTGGCAAATACCGTGGTCATAATGCTGGTAGTAATAAAGTAGGTAGTAAAGCTGGTCAAACAGTTTGGGGAAATGTTAGCTTTAATAACTTTAGAACTTATTGTAGCAATAATGGAGCAGATTATCACATGCTTAGTTTATTTGAATGGCATGAGATACTTAGTCGAATGGTAATTGAAAAAGCTACATTTCAATTGATGCCAGAAGCTACTAGAGCAGTTCAA
>RZYO01000285.1 GCA_009930325.1 Spirochaetia bacterium
TTTGAATCTGTCTGCTATATAGCACTCATGAGAGCAATATTTTCTATTACTGTTTTTATAGGTATTAAACTTTTTATTACAAGATTTACATCTTATTTGATAGGTTGATTTATTATCTCTATTTTTATTCCACCATTGATACCTACACTTATCAGAGCAATACTTCTTTTTCTTTTTACCTGGAGTATGTTCTAATTCTTTACCACAGTTTAAGCAAAAGCTAATATTCTTCTTTTGCTTATTTCTCTTAGCTTTAACTCCACCTAGATTATTAGCTTTACAAAATGATTTAATAGTATTAATAGATATGTTTAATTCATTAGCTATTACTTTATACCCATAACCTTCATTTCTTAACTTTGTGATATTTTCTTTTTCAGTATTTTTCATATACTCCCCTCCTATTATATATCGAGAAAACGTACCCCCTAAGACGCAAAAAAAGGCCCATAAAGGCCTTATTTGATATAAAACTAGTAGCTAATCATTTCCATTAATAATGAACGAAATATAGTCTTTGTGATTGTCTGTATTGGAAATATATCCAGCTAATTCATTAAGCTTTAATTCCTGTTCTATAAACTTCACATTTCTTAAATCAAACATATTTGTTAAGCTTGTATTTTTAACTTTTATAATTTGCGCTTTAATAATCTTATCCATTTATTTAACCTTCTCAATTTTATCAACGCCGAATACAACACCAAGAGTAGATTCATTAGTCCAATTTACATGGATAGTTCCTGTATCATCAACGTAAATTACTTTACCTAAAGTTCCAATCTTTGGAGCAAAAGAATCATCCATTGATATTAGTTTAACAACACATCCAATTGGGTATTGTTTTCTTAATTGTTGTAACTGATTTTTATTAATATTACTCATAAAATTAATTCTCCTTATATGGTGTATATATCACTCTAAAGAAGAGAATTATCAAGTTAGTAGTAATTATATAATTTGACTAAAATGAGGGGTTAATACCCCCTTTGAATACTGCATTTTCTGCGTTAATGCCCCTGTTTGTTATAAGGGTAATAGTCCTAGAGATTTAATCCCCCCACCCCCAATAAATCAAACATTAATCAAAGTTTGTTCTTCAGCTAGGGGTGGAGAATTAGAATTCCTCTAACATTATATTTATTGTATCACTTATAAATATAATCAATAAGTTTATTTAATATACCTAATTAGGAATTGTAAACTATATTACACTAAATATGATTCTTTAACTTCAATTAAGGGTGACGGTAGTGATACTCATTTATATAACTTATATATAGTAAAAAAAAATAATTTTTCATATAGAAAAGTTAATATAAAGACCCTCACCAGTGTCACCTTTTTTTTGTTATTGAAATAACATCAACGATACCTAGTACAAAACCCCATTGAAGTTTTTATTAAATGATTCTATTATTTAATTACATGGATAGAGCTTCAGTTGCCTAAGGGCTTGGGGCCATTTTTTTTAGTAAACCTTATATATTGCATTTAATTTATAAAACACATCAACAATATTCTTTTAATTGCTCAACAAACCAACTTGTAACATTATCTATAATTTCATTAATTGTTAATCTACCTTGTGTAAGTAAATCTCTAACAACATAAGAAACTTTAACATATTCTTCCCAATTCCCATCATCAGTTTTTTGAATATTAAATCTATCCGTTTCCCAGCTTTTTGATAAATGAAAGTCTTTATTTTCTATTAATCTATTTCTAGCAACGCCATATGTAATAAATGAATCATTTAAATTTTCAATTGAAATATCTAAACTATAAAAATCATCCAATCTATATCTCAAGCCAAAACTTTCAAAATCTTTTTTTACGGAATGGATAAAATCATTCTTTTTATTTAAATCAAATTCTTTATTTCCGTGGTGAACATAGTAGATTTTAGAACTTGATAAACCTTCTCTTCCGCTTAATTGAACTCCAAGAACTTCAAAAAAATCCATAAAAATATAAAAATTACAACTTTGTTGAAGATAATCTAAATTCATTTTTATTTCTTTAATATGCGTATTTAATTC
>RZYO01000286.1 GCA_009930325.1 Spirochaetia bacterium
AAATTTATTAACATATATTTTCCACTTTCCATTTAATACTCAATTAAACTAAAGACAAAACAACAGAACCAATACTTCTAATATCAATTAGAAGATTTTGAAATGTCTGAAAAAGGTGATATTTATAAAAAATTAAAAATATTATTCTTCATTCTATTAAAATAATGGAATAAAATATAAGAACAGAAATAAGTAAAACAAATAGACAAGATAAAATCCGTACAACAAAATAATTCACTTAAAAATAGCCAAAAATTAGCTAGATTTATCACTTATTAAGATTTATACGGATTCAGGTAAATAATTATTAATTACAAAATATATATCAAAGTTACAAATATTGAAATTATTATTCTATACCAACCAAAGATAGAAAAGTCGTGGTTACGGACATAATTGATAAGCGCTTTTATTACTAATAAGGAAACAACAAAGGATACAAAAGTTCCAACAAATAAAACAACATACTCATGCGATGTATAATCATATCCTAGCTTAATAAGCTTAAACAAAGAGGCGCCAAACATCGCAGGAATAGCCATAAAAAAAGAAAACTTTGCAGCTACAGTTCTATCTATTCCAATAATTAATCCCCCTAAAATAGTTGAACCTGATCTGCTAGTCCCTGGAATAAAAGCTAAGGTTTGAAAGAAACCCATTTTTAATACATCAAAATAAGATAAATTTTCAAGCTGATTAATTCTTGGTTCAATCTTCTTATTATGTTTTTCTATAAAAATATATATTACACCATACACAAATAACATTAGTGCAACTACTTGCCATGTGGACAATACATCACTAATTATATCATCAAACAAAAACCCAATAAATGCTGCGGGAATTGAGGCAACTATAACTTTTAACCACAATACTAAGCTTGCCTGTTTTTCAGCTTTATTTTTTTTAAATGAAAAAGGATTTAAAGTATTAAAATATAAAACAATAACGGCTAAAATTGAGCCAAGTTGAATTACAACCATAAATAATTCTTTAAAATTATTGCTAAGTTGCAATGTCATAAATTTATCTAATAAAAGTAAATGTCCTGTACTACTTATTGGTAACCATTCAGTTATTCCTTGAATAATTCCAAATATAATTGATTTAATAATATCTACCATAATTATAGTAATATAAGACTTATTTGAGTATTTATCAACATCATAAATTTTGTGATTAAATAATATTTTATATTTAATTTTTCTAAAATAAAAACATAATTTATTATATGTATAATTTTAAATAATTATGCAATTCTATAACAAATTTGATTATCAAAAAGCGATTATTTACAAAATGAAATTACTGTGATATTTTTAGAATTGTAAACAATTTAATATTTAATATTGATTGGGAAATAAATATTAAATACATAAAATGAATTATTTAAAAATATTTGACTACTTTTTATTGCACTAAAAAGGTTTTTTTTTATTTTTGCATATTTTTTTATTCTTTTAGTCATAATTAAATTGTTTATAAGACAAGGGGGAATAGATAATTGAAATTTGCAAATATTAAAGAAAATTCATTCAAAATAAAACTCTTTAAGATTATTTTTCTTATTTCCTGAACTGGTTCGCCTTTTTTAGACAAACTTAATTTTACTTAATCTAGTATACCACATTATCCAAAAGTTAAAGTTGTAATTATGCAACTTTAGCTTTGCCTTTTCCAGGAATTATGTAATGTCCTTTTCTCAAATACTCATTATATTGGTTAGGAGTCATTTTGCATATATCCCATTGGTATCTTTCATTATTGTAATAATTCATATACTCATTAATACAATATTTCAATTCTTTGAATCTATTTCATCTTTCATGTGTCCACAGAAACTTTCTTGTGGTGAATTATCCCAGCAATTCGCTCTTCGGATCATAGAACGAGTGATATTATACTTCTTTAATTTTCTTCTATATTCTCTTGCAGAGTAATGAACACCCTGGTCACTTGTGATAATAACATGCTTACTTAATTGACTCCCATGATTATTTATTAATTGATCCACAGTTTCTAATACAAACTCTTCTCTAAGG
>RZYO01000287.1 GCA_009930325.1 Spirochaetia bacterium
AAACAAAAAGGCTGCTTTTACGCTATCTTCTTCTTCACTAAACTTTATTCCATCCTTACAACGAACTAATACCAAAAACATTTCAGAATTATCATCTGTTACGATATGCGGGACTGCAATAAAAGGTGTTAAAGCAGTGTTAAGCTCAGCTTGTCTATCATAAAATCTCTTATATATTTCTGATTCATCTAAATTGACTTGCTTTGCAATATCACCAACAGTTATTGAAAGGAGGGAATCAAAATTTATGCTATGATCTATATCAAAAACAGAAGCTTGCTTTACCAAATGATCAAAATCATCTTGTTCAATATTATCTCTATTTATTACAATTTCTCTCAACTCATCTTCTAAAAAAGATTTTACAATCCTTTCATCCATCATTCTTTTTATAACATGAATAATTGCATAATCTCCTGAAAAATGCTTTCTTCCATAAAAAAGATAAACAATAAAACAAAGGAAAATAAAAGATAAGGCGACTCCTGTGGAATTTGATCCTAAATCAATAATAAAATAAGAAAAAACAAAAATAGAAAACAATTGAACAAAGGGATATAAAGGACTTTTATAACTTGGCTTATAATTTGCTAAATGACTTTCTCTAAGTACTATTACTGATATATTTGTTAAAACATAACTTGTTAAAATAACAGTTGAAGCCGTTTTTACTAAACTATCTAAACTTATTAATAGAGAAACAATAATGATTAAGCCTGTAACTAAAATTGCAACAACTGGAACATCTCCATTTTTATTTGTTTTACTAAAAAATTTAGGTAATAAACCATCTCTTGAAAGGGATAAAGGATATCTGCTTGCAGCTAATATTCCAGCATTAGCTGTTGTAATAAAAGCCAATGATGCAGCAACAGTAATTGCAATATAACCAGGTGTTCCAATACTTTTTCTAGCTGCATCAGCAATAGGTGCTAAAGAATTAATAAATTCATCACTTGATAAAACACCGGTCGTAATTACAACAGTAAAGGTATATAACAAAGTAACAACAAGAACTGAGGCTATTATTCCCAAAGGAAGATTTTTCTTAGGATTTTTTACTTCTTCAGCAATATTCGCAACATTTAACAATCCCCCAAATGAAACAAAGACAAAACCTGCAGTATATAAAATCTTATTGAAACCATGTGGAGCAAAAGGTATAAAATTATTAGCTTGTATTTTTGGAATACCAGAAAAAACAAAAAAGAACATTAATATAAGTAAGAAAAAAACTAAAACAATTTGAACTCTAATAGCTTCTTTAACACCACCTATATTTAACACTACAAAAATCAATGTAAAAATAATTCCACTTATTATTACAGGGAAGCCTGTAAATATATAAATAACTTCAGAAATACCAAAAACAGCAAAAGCACTTTTTAATGAAAGAGCAACCCATCCTAATAAACCAGAGAGTGTTCCAATTATAGGACCTAAGGATCTATTAATAAAATAGTAATCACCTCCGGCTTTTGGCATAGCAGTAGATAATTCAATAATTGATTGAACTCCAATCAAAGCTAATATACCTGCTAAGAAATATGCCAAAGAAGAGGCTGGACCACCATATGAAAAAGCAAGTGCAGGCAATATAAAAATACCTGAACTTATCATTGCTCCTGTAGCTAACGAAAAAACCCCCAAGAAATTTACTTCTTGCTTTAATTTCATATTTTCCACCTTGTTGAAAAAAAATTAGAATTGTTCTATATATTTTTGTTTTATTATAATATAAATTGACAAAAAGAAAAAAGAGAAATTTCATTTTTTTAATATATATTTTCATATATTGATTAACTTTAGATTATTATTTTTAACTAATATTGATATAAATATTAACGCTTTCTAGAGTTCATAATAAACAAATTTTTTAGTTCTTCCTCATTACTAGCTTCCAACCACATTTTTGGAAAATCTTCTTCACTTGCTATTTCTGCTATTGAAGATAATATTTTAAGATGAAAAGTTCTCATATTATATGGCCCACCAAACAAAAAGGCTGCTTTTACGCTATCTTCTTCTTCACTAAACTTT
>RZYO01000288.1 GCA_009930325.1 Spirochaetia bacterium
ACATAATGGTAGAAGAAAATGTTTTAAATATAAAAATGCTAGATGAGCTTTTTGCAAGAAGATTTTTTACAATAGTTAATAATAAACAAATACAAGAAATTGATTTAATTACTAATTATAATTATTATATTAATGTATATAAGTTGCATGCAATTTGGAAAGAATATCGGATTTTAAAAGATAAAGAACTTTTCAATCAATTTAATGGTCAACGGGATTTGGAAGAAGCTATTAAAGATAAATTATGTCCTGATTTTATTAAAGCACAAGATTGTAAAAAAATAAATAAAAATGAAGATTCAGATAAAATTAAAAAGATATATAAACATACAATAAATTTTGAATTTAAAAACAAATTAAAGGTGTTAAAATGAATTTTGAAATAATTAATATAGATTTAAACAACAATTGTTTTAATGTAAAAGAACAGATATGGGAAATGGTATGCAGTTCAGATAACGAGTTTATACCACCACTTTCTGTTAGAGATGCTGAGAATACAGTGTTTAATAATAAGTTGGAATTAACTCCAACTGGGAAACCTTATGTTTTTTATAATGAAGTATTGAATGAAAATATAATAGGTGCATTTTATAAAGACGAATTAGTTGGTTTTTTAGCATATGAAACTGACTATATGAATGATGATTTAAAAAAGTTTAATTTTCCAGAGTGCTGGTATGTCAATGCTTTAATTGTAAAGCAAGATTATAGAAGAAAAGGAATTGCAATTGAACTTTATGATGCATTAGAAAACCATGCAAAAGGAAAGACAGATAGCATTACAACTCGAACATGGTCTAGTAATTACAGTCACATAAATTTGATTAAAGTAAGAGATTATAATTTAATCATTACTTTAAAAGATCATCGTGGTGAAGGAATTGATACCGTATATTTTAGGAAAACAATATAAGATAGAGAGTATGAATGCAAAAAGTAAGAGAAATTTCCAACAATAATATTTTGATTAGCTACAGGAGTAAGTATAATGAAAATATTTCTAGATGACTATCGTCCTTTTCCAGATGAAAAGGGAGGTTTTAACTGCGTGAGAACATTTGAAGACTGTATAAATCTGCTGAATGTGTTTAAAAGTATTGACTTTATATCATTGGATTATGATTTGAGCTCTAAGCACACTGGCTTAGATGTTTTAATGTACATGTATGAAAATGACATTAAACCTGATCATATAAATATACATTCATCTCATCCGGATGGCAGTTCTGAAATGTTAAGCTATGCTGAAAAATTTTTTAAGGATGTTACCATAACTAATAATGTGTTATAGTATTATATCATCTTATTTCTATAGACTTATGTACATATTTGTATATTAGGCTTTCTTAAAAGTTGTCCCAGTTACTATGAACTAGTATTTAATTAAGCAATTCTACCAAGGGAAAGAGGGAACGTGGTAACCTGTGGACTCAGAAAATTAAATTAAGGAAGGTAATAATTATGGATGATGATTTCGGATATTTTGGTAAAGGTATAAATGGATATGTACATTATAATCAGTCGTTTGACCGCAACTTTAAAGGTGGAGGCGGCGGAGGAAATGGCGGAGGTGGCTGTCTAACTGCATTTCTGCCTATTGTAGCAATAACCATATTTGCTATTATTATGAAATAATTATTACCTATTAGATAGCATAGACAAAGGCCACAAGACATTTAATGTCCTGTGGCCCTTTTAGTAGATTGCTTTTGAACAAAATTTTAGCTACTCTTTTTAATATAATTATTAATTGCTATTATTGCCTGCTTTTGTGTGTCGTCAACGTAATGGACTATCGTCAATAAGTTGGACACAAAAGTGCGAAAATCAGCCTGATAAAATTAAGCTTTCATACTCCATAGGAGATAAAAAGTTAATGGCAGAATGAATACGATTTCTGTTATAAAAGCCGGTTATGTACTAAAGATGTATTTTGTGGTATAATTAAGTAAAAAGGAATGGTGATAAAAATGGCAACAATTGAAGTAAGATGTTCAAAATGTGGAAGCA
>RZYO01000289.1 GCA_009930325.1 Spirochaetia bacterium
TTAAGATAATGCAATAATTAATGAAGTTATATAATTATCATCAATTTTAATAGTTCCAGTTTCATCAACCAATATACCATCACCTATTTTAACAATACCAGTAGTATCAGTAGTAGCAATAGGTACTACAGGTAATGTAACAAATTCTAGCCCATTTGCACTACTATTTACTTTAACGTATTGTCCTTCTTTTCCAGTATAATTTAAAGGAGTATCACTTAATTCCCAAAAATTAGTAGGATAGCTAGGTATATCTCCAATAGAAACATTCCATAATACTGTAATTATACTATTTGTATCAAAAATTTCAGTAAAAACAATTATTTTACTTTCTTCATCATATGTATAATCAGCACCTAAAGTATTTAATAATCCATTTCTAAATACTAACATATTTTGTTGAGAAATTGGTACTTGAATAAAAGATAAAGTAATTTCATCAAAACCAGCTAATAAAGTGGTTTCATATTTTTTTAATTGTGTTAAACCAGTTTTTGCAACAATATTAGAAGCCATAATTATTATACTTCCTTATTAAAATTTAATAAAGTAATTGCATCATCAGTAATTTTTCCAATTAAAGCTAGTTTTTCCTCTTTAGTTTCTGAAATATAAGGAAAATCTATATCTTTAAAACTATCTTTATTAAATATATAAATTTTACATTTATTTTCACTATTATTATCTTTTCCTAGTAATAATATATCATCATTTTTTGGTTGATATTCACCTTTAGCACCAGCAGCTATACCATCACAATCAAAAGTTTTTCCATAATAATAAAAAGTAAATGGAGCAAAACCTAAAGTATTAAATTCTTCAATATAAATAGGTCTAAATCTTTTAGTATAAATATTTCTATCATCAATATTTTGTTTAATTTCTCTTATAATCATAATTTAATCCTCACCTAATGCTATCCAATTTCCAGAAGATTCACCCATTATAAAACCAGTAATATTTTGATATTTAACATGACTAGGTGTTACAATAGTTAATAATCTTCTATATGATTTATTAAAAAATACTACTTCACCAGCTTCAGCAGTACCATATTCAATTCTAGGTCTTGCATTATCAGTATTAAAAGTATAAGATAATACATCTCTCATATATTGTAACATATCATTTTCAGTAATTAATTTAATAACACCATTTTTAGTTTTTAAATATAATCCAGTATCATCTTTACATAAAAATCTTTCTGGTATAAATTCCGGTAAAGTATCTTCAATAGAATCTTGATTAGGAATATCATATATATGATCTTCTATCCAAATTTGCCTAATAACAGACCATATTTTATTTAATTCTTCATCAATATTCTTATTTGTAGATTTTATTCTATTAAAATTCTTATAATCAAATTGTTTTCTACTCATTTTAAAAAATTGATCCCTTCACTATATAATTACCTAATAAATATGCTCCAATAATATATGCTCTTTTTTCATTATCATCCGTAGAAGATACTGCAACACCAGCAACAATTGTACTAGCAATAGTATAAGTAGTTTTTACTCTGGCACTTTTCATTTCTAAAGCAAGAATCTTTAAATCGTTTCTATTATTTATTTCTTCTAAATCTTTTTTAATTAAATCTTGTAAATTTGATTTTTCTTTTAATACAGTAATAGTATCATCTTTTACTTGTATTCTTTCATCTTTTAGTTTTAACTGTTCATCAGTATTTTTTCTTAATGCTTCATATTGCCTTTTTAATTCTAACAAATCAGTATTTTCATCAGCTAAATATTTATATTCTTTTAATTTATTAGATAATTCTAAAAATATTTTTTGATCCATTTCTATTGTATTTTTTTCAGTATCTAAGACAACTGTTTCACCATTATAATCAATTACAATCTTTTCAGCATATATTGGTGTAACTAAAGAAACTACTAACATCATTGATACTAACCATTTTTTCAGCAATTCTAACACCTTTCTTTATATATTATATTAAATTTCATTATTAATTTTTAGAATTGAGAAACATAAAATTAATA
>RZYO01000112.1 GCA_009930325.1 Spirochaetia bacterium
TGTGGTGTGGCCTTTCATATTTGAAAGTATTTAGTTGTTCAGTCCTTCACAATTCTCTATTATTGCTACTATGACTTCTGCTGACTACTGTAATTAATGGTCATGTATCTCTACATCAATTGTTCTTATCATTGCCAATATTGCAGGCTTCCAAACTAATTACAGTTCTCCCCTGTTAAGAACAATATCTTTCACTTCATATAGCCACAGGATTTACTAATTACAATATTTTGGCTGGATTTTGTCACTTTTTGCAAACTCATCCTCGTAATTAGCCTTATATCCTATTTCTGTTCGTTGGCCCAGAGTTTTGCCTTAGGCTTCCTTCACACAGACATCTCACGATACTGCACTTGCCATCAACTAATGGTTTTATCATTTTATGATAATGCCAAACCCATAGCGGACTTACACCGCCTAGATATTGTCCATGCAGGGCAAACAAAAAGCTTTACAATTGTATTTTAAACAATCATAAAGCTTAATTATTAATTTATCAAATTATTCTATAAAGAATCTAATAATTTTTGAAACTCAGTCCTATAATCTGAAAACTCTATTTCTTTTTCAACAGTAAAATCTCTAACAGTTTGAGATGTTTCATTAATAGGATAACCTAATATCTCTTCAATTTGTTCTTTTGTTAAACCCCAATCAAGTAAATCATTAAAAGTGGTTTTCCCTTTTATTTCCATATCAACTAGATTAGCAGAATCTAAGTGTTCTTCTTCAACAACTGTGGGCTCTGTAACTCCATAAGTAGAAGGGGCAACACTTCTTTCTTTTAATATTAAAAACTTATCTTCACTTATTAAATTTTTATCCTTCAATATATTTAAAGCAGGATTTGGAAGAAGTGTAGTTACCTCTGCTTCATAAGGCATTCCTAAATAAAGTGATACAAACAATCTAACACTATCTGTTCCAACTTCACCTTCCATATCGTCGGCTAATGCTTCATATACTAACTCAAGATCTTTCGCTTTATAATCTCCAGCAGCTTTTTCACTTGTATCTAAGGCAAAAGCTTGTGCTAAAATATCAGCAGGAACCTTAAAATTTGTTTCAATATCATTAAAAGTATAAGAACCTCTAATATCGCTAGGATCTGCCATCCCTGCGAATTCTCCAGCTTCTATTTTAATTGGAACTTTAGAACTTTCAGTTTTCCAAAGACCTTGTGATTTTAAAATTAATATACCACCTAGAACAATTACAATAAGGATTATAGCTACTTTAAAAGAATCTAAATCCCAAATACTTTTATGTTCTTTCTTTTTAGGTTCTTTAATATTTAGTTCAAGAGTTGCTTCAACAGGACAAGCTAGTTCAGAAGTACAAGCAAGGCAAGAAATACATTGATGATTTCTAATTGTTGATTTATTTGATATTTCAATATTCATAGGACAAGCTTTATCACAAGCCTTGCAAGATATACAAGTCTCATTATTTCTTCTAATACTAAAAATTCTAAAAAGATTTGTTATGCCTAAAAGTGCTCCATAAGGACAAGCATACTTACAAAAAGGCCTTTCAACAAACAAAGAAAGAATAATTACAATACCTAAAGAAATAAACCCAGTTATAGCTACCTCTCCAGTCCAAAAGTTAAATAATGCATAATAAGGATCATAAGTTGAAAATATTAAAGTTGCGGATACTGCAGTCATTACAATTACCCAAATTAAAACAAAATAACGTAAATATCTTAAAACAGAATCAATTTTCTTAGGAATAAAATTGTTATATTTTTTCTTAAATAGTTTTTTACCAAGTAAACCAATCCATTCTTGAAAAGTTCCAAAAGGACAAACCCAACCACAAAAAATTGGTCCTGCAATTATAGCTGTTATAAATACAATAATCATTAAATAGAAAGAGGCTTCATGTATTTTTTGAACAAAAGTACCAGAAGTAACATATTGGTAAATTGTAACAACTCCCCCAAAAGGACAAATCGCATGGAGAGAGGCGCCTTCAAGGAAAGCAATAGTAATCCCAGCTTCTTCTAAAGAATGACTTATTACAACCAACAAAACCATTAAGAAAAACAATAATTGAACAATTTTTCGAACATATTTTATGCTTGATTTCTTTTTCATAAATAGACCTCTCTTTATTGTTTAATATAACAACTATTATTTCACTTATATAGCAAAATAAATTTTTTACTATTATTTCTTACTTATATAAATTCTATTAAATTTAATACAAATCAAATTAATAATGTAAAAATTTATAAGAACTTTTATCAATAAATTCGAAATACTAAATTTTTGTTAACTATATTATATAAGAATAAACTGTATCAAATTGTAATTTAGTAACTTACTATCTTTTTTTTGCATCTTACTCTTTTTTCAAAACACAGGAATTTTATTTTTGATATATTCCAATTATGTTAAACAAAAAAAGGAGAAATGTTTATGAAAAAAATGATTACAATTGCATTTATTTGTGCAAGTCTTTTTGTTGCTCTTCCCATTTTTGCACAAGGTGCAAAAGAAGAAAATAATGAAGTTTATGTATATTCAATTATGCCAGAAAAATATGCTTCAGTAATTTTTGAAGAATTCACAAAAGACACAGGGATTAAAGTTAATTTTGTAAGATTATCATCAGGAGAAGCTCTTTCAAGAGTTATTGCAGAAAAAGACAATCCTCAAGTAGATTGTGTTTGGGGTGGTCCTTCAGACACTTATGACGCTGGTGTAAAACAAGGTGTTTTTGCATCATATGTTCCTTCTGAAGCTTCTAAAATTCCAGCAAATTTCAAATCAGCTGACGGATACTGGACTGGAATTGGAATTATTCCTCTATGTTTCTTATCTAACACTGATTTCTTGGCTAAGAATAATATAAAAGCTCCTACAAGTTGGAATGATTTATTGAATCCTGTTTATAAAAATGGTCTACAAATGGCAGATGCAAGGACTTCTGGAACAGCAACAGAAAGAATCTATTCTTTAGTCCAAGCTTTTGGTGAAGATGAAGCTTTTAAGTACCAACAAAAATTAAATGACAATATTCAATTATACACAAAAAGTGGTGCTGGTGGAGCTCTTCCTGTAGCAAATGGTCAAGCTGCAGCAGGTATTTTCTATATTGTTGATGCATTAGATATTTTACATCAAGGATATCCTTTAGAAATTTCATATCCTGTTGAAGGTGTAACATATGGCGTTGAAGCATCGGGCATGCTAGCAAATTGCAAACACCCAGAAGCAGCAAAAAAACTTCTAGATTGGGCTTCAACAAAAAGATTAGGCGAAATCATGGTTGCAAATTCAATTTCTTATATTCCTACTAGACCTGATGTTAAAGTAAATGATAAAGCATTAGATATGTCTAATGTAAAATTACTACAAGCTGATAGTACTTGGAAAGGTCAAAATAGAGAAAGATTTGTAAATAAGTTTATTGATGAAGTTATTCAAAAATAATTAGTTTTTTATTTATAAAGCCCGTAGGTAGAGCTATGGGCTTTAAATATAGATTTGGAGGCATTTTTTGGGAAATCAACATATATTGAAAAAAAATCCAAGGGCATCAATGTTTAAAAAAGATCCCTATTTATTCTTTTTTCTAATAGCAGTTTGGGGATTTATAGCTTTATTTATTTTATTCCCTTTCATTAAATTATTTGCATCGGCCTTTATTGTTGATGGTCAATTATCATTTTCTGGAATAAAAGAAAACATTGCTGACAAATACACAATAAGAGCTTTGTTTAATTCTCTTATTTTAGCGATATCTGTTAGTATAACCGGAACAATCATAGGATATCTTTTTGCATTAATTGTTACTAGGACATCTGTTCCCAAAATATTAAAAATATTAATTAGTGCTATCACATTATTACCATTAATTTCCCCTCCATTTACTAGTAGTATTTCACTAACGCTTGCTTTAGGTCCAAATGGAATGTTATTAAGGTTCTTTGGAATTGAGAATCTTAATATTTATGGTTTTCTTGGAACTTGGTTAAGTGAATCACTTACCTATTTCCCTGTTGCATTTATGGTAATCTCAGCAGTATTAAATACAATGAATGCCTCATTAGATGATGCAGCAATGTCTCTAGGAGCTTCAAAATCAAGAGTATTAAAAACAGTAACTTTGCCATTATCAATTCCAGCTATTGGAAATTCAATATTATTATTATTTAGTTCATCTTTAGCTGACTTTGCAACACCACTAATTCTTGGAGGACAATCCTTCCCAGTTCTTCCTACTCAAGCATATTTACAAATTACTGGATTATTTGATATCCATGGAGGAGCTTCAATTTCATTCTTATTATTAGTTCCAGCATTAATAGTATTTTGGTTACAAAGAATGGTAATAGGAAATAAAAGTTTTGTAACCGTTACAGGTAAAAATGGAGCACAATCAGATTTTGTAAAACTTCCAAAAAGTGTTAGTTTAGTTATGTGGACAATTTGCTCAATCGTTATAGCTTTTATTTTATACTTATATTTTATTATCCTTTGGGGATCCTTAATACAAACATGGGGAATAAACAATTCATTAACCTTGAAAAATTATAAATATGTTTTTACATATGGACATAAAGCAATAACAGATACATTGAAAATTGGGTTTGTTTCAACGGTATTAGGAACTCTTTTAGGAGTAATCATTGGTTATATGGTAGAAAGAAAAAATTTCATTTCAAAAAGAGCTTTAGATATAGCAAGTATGATGAACTATGCACTACCAGGGACTGTTGTAGGTATTGCATATATAGTTGCATTTAATAGTAAACCCTTTGTATTAACTGGAACAATGACCATTTTAGTAGCAGCATATATTTTTAGATATTACGCTACAGGAATTAGGTCTGTAATGACTTCCTTACAGCAAATAGATCCTGCACTAGAAGAAGCCTCAATGAGTTTAGGCGCCTCTTCAGCTAGAACTTTTACTCATGTAACAGTTCCGTTAATTATTCCTGCTGTACTAACAGGAATGAGGTATTTATTTATTCATTGTATGACAGCAATAAGTGCAACAATATTCTTAGTTTCTGTTAGATGGACATTATTAACTACTAGAATATTAGAAAGCATGACGGAATTACAATTTTCTCAAGCTTGCGCTTTCTCAGTTATTCTAATTCTAATTGTTTTTATAGCAGATGCTTTAATGAATTTTATGTTAAAAACTTACTCAAATCATTTCAAGAAAAATGCAAAGGAGAATCAATAGTTATGAATGATATAGCTTTAAAAATAGAAAATGTTTCAAAAGTATTTAGTAAAGGAACAGAAACAATACGTGCTGTTGATAATGCAAACATTATTGTTAATCAAGGGGAAATGGTAACATTTTTAGGGCCATCAGGTTGTGGGAAAACAACAACATTAAGAATGGTTGCTGGTTTTGAATTACCAACAGAAGGAACTATCACCATACAAGGTCAAGATATGACTAATATGCCTGTTAACAAAAGAGGCATAGGTTTTGTATTTCAAAATTATGCATTATTCCCCCATATGACAATATATAATAATATTGCATATGGACTTAGAACTACTAAGATGGATGAAAAACAAATTAATAAAAAAGTTTTAGATGCTCTTGATTTAGTTGGATTAAAAAATGCTGAAAGAAGATATCCAAATGAATTGTCAGGAGGAGAACAACAAAGAGTTGCTCTAGCTAGAGTAATAGTTATGGAACCACATTTATTATTAATGGATGAACCACTATCAAATCTTGATGTAAAACTAAGAATTCATATGAGAACAGAAATAAGGAAACTTCAGAAAAAATTAGGAATAACATGCCTATATGTTACTCACGATCAAGCTGAAGCTTTAACAGTAGCAGATAGAATTGTAGTCATGAGTAGAGGTAAAATTGAACAAGTTGGAACCCCTTTAGAAATATATAGTCGACCAAAAACAGCTTTTGTTGCAGACTTCATTGGTCAAGCTAATATTATTAAAACCATTGTAGAAAAAGACAATGGAAAAACAATCGAAGCTATATTACCCGGAAATGTTAAAATTGAATCCCCAAAAGTTGAAATCACTGATAAAAAATTCATTAATGGAGCGACAGCATCTTTAGTTGTAAGACCTGAAAACATTATAATAAAAGAAAAAACAATTGGATTAGTCCAAGCTACTGTAATTACTTCGATTTTTGTCGGTAGTCATACAGAATATGAATTGCAACTTGAACCAGGCCAAATTATTCAAGCTTCTATTGATTTTCAGATTAACAGTAAAATTTATCAAGAAGGTGATGAAGTTTCATTAATTTTTGATAATAAAGCAGCATTATTTTTGAATGAATAATGGAGTATTTATTTATTATTTCTAACTATCAGGAGAGTTAATGGATATCCAACTTATTTGCGATGAATCAATTCGCGAAAGTTTACAAAAAAAATTAATCGACAAAGGCTTTAATATTAATGAAAAAGCAGCCTTTGTCTTTTATGAAAAAAACTATGCAGAAAAAAAATATATATTTGCAAGAGATAGTGAATATAATATTTCTATGCTAAAATTTGAAAATATAATATACTTTGAAAGTGATGATAAAAGAACTTTTGTTGTCACGGAAGAAGCAAAACTAGAAGTTAAAGAAAAACTCTATGAATTAGAAAAACAATTATTATTAAAAAACTTTTACAGAATCAACAAATCTCATATAATAAATATATTAAAAATTAATAAAATTATTCCTTGGATTGGCTCAAAATTAGTTCTTGAAATGAATAATGGAGAAAAACTTTCTGTTACAAGAACTTATTATGATAATTTCAAAAAAAGAATAGGACTATAAGGAGAAACAACTTGATAAAACATCATTATAAACGATTTCTTTTTTATATAGTTCTAAGCTTTTTTTTATCTTTACTTACAATCTTTTATGAACTTAATACTATAAATAATCCAATATTAATTTTTGAAGGATTAATATATTTTTCTATTGTAATTTTTCTTAATGATATTATAATTCGTTGGTTTTATTTAAAAACAAATTTGCATTCTTCTATTAAAATAATTATAAATATATTAATTGGTTTATCCTTGTTAATTTTTGGACGGTTTTTAATTTCTTCTTTCTCATTATACAAAATATTAACATTTGATTTATTTATAGTAATTTTATTCCCATTATTATTAATTGTGGATGTGAATTTAGATTTCTATATAAGAAAATCATTTGAAAAATATAATTTATCATTAAGAAATTTTCGTAATAAAAAAAATGAAAAAAACTAATTAATATTTTTTCCCTATGTTTTTTTATGCTAATCAGTTATATATTCAATAGTAATAAAATTTTATAAAAATAAGTTGAGATATGTTAATGATAAATAAGGCAGTAATATTTGATTTTAATGGAACATTATTTTGGGATTCAGAGATTAATTATAAATCTTGGTATAATTGTATAAAAAGATGGTTAAAGAAAGAATATACTAGAAAGGAATATTTCATATTAAATGGAAGAACGACTTATGAAACTTTAGAGAAAGTCTTTAATAAAAAATTAGACAAATATACAATTGATAATTTATCTAAAGAAAAAGACTTAGAATATTTAACTATAATGGAGATTGAAAAAGAATCTTTATCATTAGCTGATGGAGTTGAGATATTATTAAATAATTTAATTGAGAACAATATTAAAATAGCCATAGCAACAAGTGCTCCACCCAGTTTAATGCTTGAATATGAAAAGTTTTTTGAATTATCTAGGTTCTTTAAAGAAGATTATATTATTTCAAGCGATGGTTCTCTCCCAAGTAAACCCGATCCAGCAATATACAATAAAGCTATAAAAGCATTAAATGTAAATCCTAAAGATTGTGTAGTATTTGAAGATACAAAAAGTGGAATTATAAGTGCCTCTAGAGCAAATGTTGGTAAAATAATTGCAGTAAATAGTATTGGTTCAGATATTGAAACTACCTCAAAGCTGAAAGAGACCTTTTCTTATATAAATTGTTTTAATGAAATTGAGTTGAAAGATTTATTTTGATTATCAAAATAGCAATCCCAATTTCTTAAGATGTTTTGTATATTAACAAGCAAATATAATTAAGAAATCTATTTATAACAACTTTTATACAAAACAATAAAGTCTTATTTAATTAATACCTATAACAATTATTCTAAAGTTTTTTATTATTAATTATAATTTAACAAAAAAGTATAATTTATTTAGTATAATTCCTACAGCAATGGTTAAAATTACCAAAAAATGATTTAAATTACATAAAAAATCTATTAATTTTTCTTTTTTAACCATTTGGCACTAAAAATGCAACTAAATTATTAAATGATTGTTTATTATTACATTTAGTCTATATACTGTAGTAAATAGAATTATTTATTTAATTAATAAAATTAGGAACTATAAATGAAAATATTAATAACAACTGACTTATATAAACCTTTTGTCAATGGAGTAATTACTTCAATTGATGCTTTGGTATCTCAATTAGAAAACAAAGGGCATGACATAAAGATTATTACTTTATCGAATACACATCATTCATATACTGTTGATAACGTAACTTATCTTGGTGCAATAGATTTAAACATAATATATCCAGGAGCAAAATTTAAACTTTCTATAATTAGTAAAGAACTTAGAGCTATTTATAATTGGAAGCCCGACATTATTCATTCACAATGTGAATTTTCAACCTTTTTAGTTGCAAGACGGATTTCAAAGAAATTTAATCTTCCCATCATTCATACTTACCATACTATTTATGAAGATTATACTCATTATTTTTTACCCAATGAGAAATTTGGACACATTATTGCCGCTAAATTTTCTTCTCATGTATTAAATCAATGTGATAATGTAATTGCACCAACAAAGAAAGTTGAAAAATTATTATCATCCTATAATATCTTATCCCCAATATCTATTATTCCAACAGGAATAGATTTATCAAAATTCACAGAAGAAAAAGATGTTATAAAAATACAGACAATAAAAAGAAATTTAGGAATAAGTGAAAATAATTTTATAATTGGTTTTGTAGGAAGAGTTGCAAAAGAAAAAAATCTAGACGAATTATTTGATATATATAATAAAATTGAAAAAGATAATATTACTTTAATGATTGTTGGGGATGGCCCCTATAAAGAAGAATTAATTAAAAAAAGTAAAACAATAAAAAAACAAATAGTATTTACATCAATGATTGAACCAAAAGATATTCATCATTATTACAAATGTTTTGATATTTTCATGAGTTGTTCCTCTAGTGAAACACAAGGATTAACTTATATTGAAGCTCTTTCAAGTTCTATTCCTATTCTTTGTAAAAAAGATCCTTGCTTAGAAAAAGTTGTTATTGATTCTATAAATGGCTGGCAATTTGAAAACCATGAAGAAGCAATAACAACCTTCAACAAATTTTATGGTGATATTAATATGAGAAAAACAATGAGTAATAATGCTCAAGTTCTATCAATTATAAATTTCTCATCATCTGCATTTTGTGAAAAGGTTTTAAATTTATATAACACAACTATTGAAGAATATAATAAGTATAAACGGGCATAAATAATGAAATCTTATAAAAAATTAAAAATAATGGCAAGTTTTTTAATCTTGCTAATCTTTTCTGTAAAGGGGATGCGACTTTGTAATTTAAAATATTTCACTTTATTTGTAGAAATATCTTAATAATCCCCTCAAACTTTTCACTTTTTGATTGATTATTA
>RZYO01000290.1 GCA_009930325.1 Spirochaetia bacterium
AACTCGGATTTTCTTTGTTGTTTGTTTTTTCATTTAGATAACATTTAATTATCTACTTTAAATATAGCATAATTAGCAAAAACATTCAAACAGAAAAAGAGCTTTATTTATAGGGGTTTTAGAGTGTGTCTTTTTGTAATTAAAAAAACTTGACTTATTTATTTAAACTGCTATACTTAAATTATAAAACAAAACTATGAAAAAATACTTAAAAGAACATCAGGAAATTACACCAAGTAATTATAAGGAAATAAAGGATAATGATAAATTTCATCACTCATTAAAAGGTTGTAATATTGAAATGATAGCAACAAAATATGACGATACGATAGCTATTACTAAAATATGTAAAACTCATAATGTATTATGCTCTAAAACTGGCTGGGAATTAGGTTGGTATATGGGGACTAAAAGCGTAATAATAGAAAAGGCTGAATATTGTCTTAATTGTGGATGTAAAATAGATAGACCAATGGCTCATAGAATATATTGTAGAAAATGTAAATCTACAATAGCGTCTTTTAGGTCGTTTGTTTATAACAACTACTATAAAAAGAACTTATTATATTATAACTTAGAAGATATAAGTCTTCAAGTGCTAACGAGAATTAAAGATGTTTATATTGAAAGATATGGAGATAAATATAAAAATATATTAAATTATCAAATAAAAAATTACCCAAACACTTGACATATTATTTTAATAAGTATATAATATAATTGTAAGATAAAGTGCCTGTGAATAACTTAAAAGCAAAACACTTGACAAACTTTATCAGAATGCTATAATAAAAGTGAACATTAAAACTAGAGATAAGGGTCGGTGATAAAAACCACCTTTGCTAAAAGAGAATTAAAGCCGATACCTATCTCTGGTCTTAAATAATAAATTAATAAAAAAATCGTATGATAACATTATGTCCAGTCTTTCAAGCCAACGACTTAAAACAAGGCTTTAAAGCAGGTTTAGTTTTAACAGAAGATTGTGGAACACTAGCTTGGTTAGGAACTGATAAACAAAGAGAACTTAAAAAAGATTTAGAAAGAATAGCAGGAAATTGGAACGGAGATGAAAGTGGATTACAAGAAGAAGAAGCTATGGAAGCATTAGAACTATTAGAAGTTATGGAAAATAAACTAGACCCCTTTAAAGATGAAGAACACAACGAGCTTTTAGATGAAAAATTACAACAAGAGTATATGGAAGATAGGAAACAAGATTTAATTGATTTAGAAGAAATGGATGAGAATAGTGGAGATTAATTAATAAAAAAGCTAATCGTGTCTAGGTGTGGTGGTGGTAGATAGAAGTTTCACGATTTCTTCTATCTCCTCCACATCTGGAATAAAATATATGAAATATTATAAAGGCTGGAGAGCATTAAACTCAAATAAAAAAGATTGGTATATGTTATTTTGGGTAGCAGTAATAATTGTTATGTTTATTATATGAATAAAGAACATTTAATAAAAAAATACATATTAGATATAGAAACTAAACCACAAGAAAGCCTAGTAGAAGTATGTAAAAATAACATAAAAGTCCCTAAAAATTATAAAGATGAAGAAAAGATACAGGCTTATATATATGAAAAAGTAAAAGAATTAAAAAAGAAAATGTCAGTTGATACTGATTACGCAGATATAATCTGTATAGGCTTAAAGGAAATGGGGAAAGAACCAAAGTTAATATCAAACAAAGAGCTAGAAGAATTGTTTAAAAAAGATGTAACGCTAATAACTTATAATGGAAAAGGTTTTGATATTCCACTTTTAATAAAATATGGAATTAAAAACAACCTAGATTTACCTTATCAGAAGTTAAGAGAAATGACTAAAAGATATTCTACCTTGTGGCATATTGACTTAATGGAAATTATAGGAGATTATGGGGCATATAAAAGCCTAGACGAATTATTACAAATCTATTTAGGAATAAGTAAAAAGCCAATAGACTTTGAAACAGCAACCGAGCAAGAAGTCAAAGAGCATTGTCTTGA
>RZYO01000113.1 GCA_009930325.1 Spirochaetia bacterium
TTTAGTTTTCTTTATCATTTTTCTAATTCTCTCCAGATTTTATTATACTCATTAGCAAAATCAATTAATATTACAGATAATTCTTTAGTGTTGCTATCTAATTTTATTTTTGTTTCTGACATTAATTTATTCATTTTATGCTCTATTTCTTTCATTTTAAATATCATCCAATAAATATTTATATTCCTTGGAAACAACTCGTGCAGTGTTCCGTTCTTCTTTAGAACTATTTTTGTCGTTTTTTAACATTCTCCATATTTCATATCTTTTATTAATAGATTTTACTATCCTGTTATAATCTTTTAATCTGTTAATTACCATGATATTTAGAATGATAGCAATTATTTAAATCTATCATCAAAATTTATTCAATATATATTTTAGTTCTTTAATTAAAGGAGCTTTCCTCTCAAATGTATGTTTACTCGTATGCTTCAAACTTCTAACATAATAATTTATCCGTTTAATTAAATTCTTCTTTGCATATAATTTAGAACGAGATAAATCTTCTAATATAAAAAATAACTCACTTACAATTTGCGAGTATTTTGTTTTTGTTGTTCTACTACAATACTTTTTATTAATAAGAAATAATTTTATATGTTTCTTAATTAATAATTGAATTTGATCCTTTCTCATTTTAATAATCCAAATCGCCAGATGTTATTTGATTAACAGGCGACCTTTGATAATTTACTATTGATATTAATAATGAAAATGCAGATACAAAAAACATAAACCACGGAAAATAAATCATAATACTATTATAAACATTAAATGGTTGCATAATAATAACAAAAGTCGCATTCTCTAACATTGTTCTATAGATATTACTAATCTCAATAGATAGATAAGTTACAATAACTATTGCTACGACTAAAACTCCGATTAGGGCCGGACTTTTTCCAGACTGATAACCTAAAACTAATAATCCAATAACTAACGCAAAAATAAAAAAGTAACTAAACCAAACTAATATTTCTCTTAATGCCAAAAAAGGATAAATAGATAATTCAAACATTTCTTGACATGTATCAAAATAAACATTATCTGATATTTGACAATCTAAAGTTTGAAACGACGCTTCGGTTATGTCCATTACGTAATATGTAACGCCAAAAAATAATCCCGATACAAATATTGCAAACATACTAAATATTATAGCTCCAATACTACCATACTCTCTAAGATCCATTTTTTTTATTTTCCATCTTTAAATATTTTATATATTGATCATTATTAAGTTTAAAAAATTTAACCAACAAATCAACGGCATCTATAAAACTTATTGGCTTTTCTTCTGTTCCAACTCTAATCCTATTAGTTTTAATCTTTTTTAAAAACTCCATTGCGTCCTCACTTATTCTTACAGGATAACTTATCATGATTTAAACCCCCATTTCATATCTGAAATTTCTTTAAATAAATCCATTATCCACTCTTGAACATTAGATAAGAATACTACACCTAAAATTACTACTCCAAAAGTGTAAATGAATGATAACGTAGGAGCAAATAATATTAAACTTTCAATATTAAATGTGAATGCTAACTCGTTAATTAAAGAAATGATAGGGAGGCCCAATAGATAATATAAAACGTATGAATTTTTCATTACTACATATATCATTGACCCTAATACAAACTTAACAAAGTTTCTATTTTCGTATTGTCTTATTATTTTACTATGCCATTGTTCAAAATTAATCTTATGCGTTAATTGGAATAATCCAAAGAATAAGAAACAAAAGAATACTAATAATCCAATTATAACGCCTGCTGTATATTCGTTATAATCGTTTCCATTTTCTGTAACATATAAACTACCAGCTAATGCTCCACCTTTCCCATCCTCACAATCAACACCATAATTATAAGAGCCTCTTTCAATTAATACACCGGCCGGAATAACTACATTCCAATAATCATTCACTGTATATGTAATATTATCTTGATATATTAAACTTCCAGAAGAATTAGCTACAAACATTCTACATGTTATTCCTGTGGAATTATTTAAACTCACACCTGTTGAGGAATTATATAAAATAAAATTATATGTAAAGCTCTCATTGACTTTTAATTGTGCGTGTTGAGCTTCTATTATAGAATACCCTTCTGGAAAATATTCTACTGTTGTAACTGGAGGTGCACAACTACTAAATGTTATTAATAAAATTAATAATAAAAAACAATACGTAAAAATATTATCATTTTTCATATAAAATTAATGTCTACTTAATTTATATACTTTTACTTTACTACTACACCACTGTTACGAACTTGTGATAAAGCATTCTTATAACACTTCTTATGAAAATATTTTCCTTGTTGTTTACTATAATGCTCATACCCAATAATCTTTTTACATAATTCGCATTCTTTATTTATAAATGTTTTAGTATCTAAATTCTGTGGAATTTCCTCAACGATAGGCTCGATATTTTTTTTATGCTTTAAAAAATCAAATAATCCCATACCTTAAACCTTAACGGTTTAATTATTTAAATGTATGTTTTTTATTTCTTTATTAAATAAAATATTTGTTTTTTGTTATCATAACGCAGCATAACTTTTGACTTATTCTTGTAAAAATATTCTTGAGCTATTTTTGTTTGTCTTTCTAATATTGATTTACTAAAATGTCTATTATCTAGTGTTAATATAGACATTTTTGAACGACTATTAAGTAACCCATATAAAGCAACGGGAAGAGCTTTTTTAAAAGTTAATGGCAATTTTGTTAATCTTTTTATTTTTTTATTTACTAATAAAACAGGATTATATCCTCTATTTAGTTTATTAGATTTAATAATTATCTTTCTTATATTATCTGAACTTAATAATTTTTTATCTGTATCTCTTATTTTTTTAGGTATACTATATAGATATGAATACCCCGATGTTTTATAAGCACTAGGTTTATATGTTGATGTTTTATAAGCACTAGGTTTATATGTTGATGTTTTATAAGCACTAGGTTTATATGTTGATGTTTTATAAGCACTAGGTCTGTATGTTGTAGCTTTTCTTTGAATACCATAAGTCATTTTGCCACCAGATTTTAAATAATTGCTTAAACTATATTTGTTTGGATTACTTATTAATTTTGATAATAAAGTATTTGATTTATATATAATTTTATTAGCGGATAAATAAGGTTTTTGAGAGGGATTTTTTAAATATCCAAAACCATAATCAATCCCTGTTTCTTTATATAATATTTTATTTAAAGCATCTTTTTGTTTTATATTTAATTTATTATTAAGTGCTTTTTTAATTGCATCATCTATTTGTTTAGATGGTTTATATATTTCAGTTAAAACAATATCAATTTGTCTCCCATTTTGAATAACTTTACCTAAAACTTTCTTTCTTTTTATTATAGAACCAGTAGGTATAGTTATTTCGCTTTCTCTCGTAAAAAATCCAACGGGCTTAAATTTATTACTATTAGTTAATTGAAATCTTAATAATCTATTATATTCATTGGAATTTAAAGTTAAACCTTGTTTTAATTTTAATGCTACGTCTTTTAATGATGAAGGAAATGCTTCAATTTCAGCATTAGCAAATAAAAGTATTTGTGGCCTTTGTTTTTTAAATGTTATATTACCACTAAGTATATCTTTTAATGTCGCTATTTTTTGTTGGCTTTCTTTGCCTAATCTTGATGGCCTAATAATCCCAGAAGGGTCTGCAAAAAAAGAAGTTTCAAGTAAACCTTTTGCCCCTTGTGATTTTATTAATTTATCTAAATGTATTATTTCTGATGAAGTTATAACACCTGCGTCAAACTTTTTTAACAATAATTTTGTAGCACTTGAAAAACTATTTTCGTTTGGAATTGGTTTTCTTATTATTCTACGATTTCTTAATGCACTTATTAATTTATTTGATTGTGAAGATATTGCATTAACCCTTGTTCCTGCAATAGCAACTTGTTTCTTTAATGATTTTCTAGGAATAGATTCTGTAACTCCTAATTTTATTGGCGTTGCATATTTTTTTAATCTTATTGATTCACTTGTAATTTTATCTAATCTATTACGTAAACTTAATGCCTTTTTGTAATCAGATAATAATTTATTTAAATTAGTATATTCTTTATTTTTTAAAGAATCTGAAATTTTAAAATCTAAATTATTAATCTTATTTCCTATTTTCAATTTATTTATATCTAATTGTGTTAATTTCTTTTTTACTCCTTTACCATTAATATAAATAAAAATATCATCGCCAACATTTAAATTACCTAAAAATCTTGAGCTTAATCTTGATAATTTTGATGTTCCTTTTTTACTAAATTTAACAACTACATCACTTAATACATCGTCTAAACTCGGGACACCAACCGCAGCTAATACATATACAAAAGAGGAAATATCTCCTCTACTTAATTTGGTTACCGATTTTTTAGAAGAATCTTTTATTGAATTAATAATATTATTTCTTATGGCTTTATCTTTTACAATTGTTGGCAATAATAATAATGTTCTTGGCAAATAAACAAAATCTTCTATATTTTCCAAAACCCCTAAAGCAAATCCTGATACTATCTTTTTTCCATAAGGGGCAATTATTAATTTTTCTATGTTATTTTTATATATAGGATTAGTATTATATAACTCTTTTAACATTCCTGTAATTATCTTATAATCATTACCTAACATTATCTCTTCTGGAGTTGATCCTGAATAATCTAAACTTCTTTTATAAATATAATCCTCTATTTTATCTAGTATTTTCTTTACATTAGGATTTTTATTTTTATTATATATTCCTTTAATTATAGTTAAAATTCTATCATTACCTAGAACTAATTTAGAAAAATTATTACTTGCTTTTTGAGATATTTCAGAGACCTCTTGTAATTTACGTAGATTCTCTTGATTATGAACTTGAACTTGTTCTAAATCCGTATAAAATACATTATCATATTTATACCTACCTGCTGAAACATTACTAGCAGTCTCTATTTTATTATTGAATTGATTAGCTGTCATCTCTAATTCAGGTATATACGCATTTCCTGAATATGTTATAAATTTATTATTTTTTATTATTTTTACTGGGCCACCGGAAGTTATTACTCTAAAATATTGTGTTGGAACAGCAGTATATCCATATTTTACAGTAGTTGTTGATGGTGAACTATATTGTTTTTTTAATAATGAAGATGTTTGTGAACTACTTGTCGCTACTTTTATACCAAGTTTTCTTGCTTGATTAACACCCATTGAATATTTTTGGCCACTTGATGAAGTATATGTTCCTGTTCGTTGATTATATGTAGGTTTTCTAGTTAATAAACTTGTAGTTGTTGATGATAGAGTAGGTGTTAAAGTTGGAGTTGTAATCTTTGAACTACTAGAGCTAGAACTTCTTCTTTTTGAACCGCTAACTATAGGATTAACTATTACAGCCCCAAGTTTTTTCGCTTGATCAACTCCCATTGAAGATTTTTGGCCACTTGATGAAGTATATGTTCCTGTTCGTTGATTATATGTTCCTTTGTTTTTTATCAGTGAAACCATAAAAAATACAAGTGTATCTACTTTATATTTTTAACTATTTATTTAATAATAAAGGATTAACTTCTACACTTGTGTTTAAGTTTGTTAGTAAAGGACTTATTGGCAATGGTTTGTCTTCTTCTATTTCAAGGGTTATATTATTTTTGTATGAATTTATAGCATCTTGAGTGCAAACACAAGACCATTCATCTTGTGTAAAACCACAATTTTTTATAATCTCTTCATCCCTTTGTTTATCATTAATATACATAAAAAAAACTGCTAATAATAAAACTATAATTAATAAACCAATTACAATTTGTATTTTCTGTTTTGTATTAATATCCATTGTTTTATGTATTTTATGTAGTAGAATAGGTTTATATATATTTTGGAATAAGTTGGCCATAATAAAAAAATACCTGTTTTTTCTCATTCTCTGGTAAACAGGCAAACCATCAATGACAGGAAAGATATGACTCAAAACCTGTGTGAGTATGATATTTTTTGTGTGGGTTGGTATAAATCCCCACTTAAACCATAAAACTACTCATTTTTTGGTTCTAAACGCGAATTAAAGGCATTTATTTTACAATTACATATCTTGTATTTGCTTGTGTTCCAGTTTGTAATACTTTAACAGTATTTATTCCTGCAACACCTAAAGCTAATATTTCTCTGTAAATTGGATTTGCCACATTAACCCACCAATTCATTTTTGTCCCATTAACCGTAACAGGTATGATTTTCTTAACTATTGTTTTGCCAGCTTGTTCACCTGACCATTTCTCAAATGGTTTACTAAAATCAATAATTAACTCAACCACTACATTTGGAGTTAATTTCAAACTTGGCAATTGTTCGTAATCAGTATGTGTTGATTGTTGCCCAAGTTCTTCATTAAGCCAATTTTCATTTTCTTCTGTCATTTTGTTTTACCTCCATAAATTTAGTTTATTGTTTTCTATGCAAAAAACGATGACATTTTCTACATAAAAGTATTATATTAGATTTTTCATCATAATCTTTATGATGTATTTCTAAATTATTAATAGAACCACATATCTGACAAAATCCTTTTTGTTCTAATAATTGTTTCCTATATTTTAATCTATCTTTTTGTCTAATTAAAAATTTTCTATGTTTTTCTATATCCTTTATATATTCTTTCATATAATTCTTAATATATTCTGGAGAACGATTATATTTTGTTGGGTTATTTCTATAATAATTTCTATGATATAATAATGACGCCTCTAGTTTTTTAGGATCATTTATTATTTTTTTTATACGTTTGCTTTCATATTTTTTATTTGCAATTTTACCTTTTTCAGATTGTTTATATTTTTTTCTTAATTCTTTATTCTTTTCAGGATTTCTTAATCTCCATTCTTTTGTTTTATTTCTATAATATTCCCTTCTTTGTTCTAAAGTCATTTCTCTTATTTTCATTTTAATATTGATTTATTATTTAATTTAGATATTGGGATAAGTATAAAATTCTTTTGTAATAGATCTGAATCCATTAACTGAGTTTTATGAGTTTGATTACTATAACATTTAATTCCACCTTTTTGAACTTCCAAAACTTCCCAGTAAATCGGTTTTGATTGCCTTTTGTACTGGTAAATTTGACCTTTTTTGATTATTTTTTCCATTTTTTAGTTTTTTTGGCTTTTTATGATACCTTTATTTCCTGTGGAAACCCCTAAATTTAGGGGTTTAATCAGGTTAATCAAGATAAACGGGCAACCCAACTCGGTTCTCATGTGTATAAGCTAGTTGAGGTCACTTGATTATCTTGATTAACCTGATTATTTATTTCTTTCCACTTAATTCCAACCCATGCTCTCCACTGTTTTCCTGCATCATTATTCATAATTAATCTTTGTCCAATGCTCATTTCTTTCATTTTTTTTCCAATAGATACATCTGACATTTCTCTAAATCTATTATCTTTACACCAAAAATTTAATCTTTCTAAAAATTCATATTTCCAAATATATCCATCTGTATCTTCTTCTATATTTTCTTTCATAAATTTTTCAAGTGGATTTGAGTGGTCTTCATATTGTTTTATTCTAAATTCAACAGAACCTTCATTTGTAAAAGACCTTTGTTTTAGTAGTTCATTTAATATTTTACAACATTTTAAGGAAAGTGAATTATATTCTTCTTCTGGTATATCTGCAAGTATATCTTTAGCTTCTGTAAATTGATTAGGAAAATCAATAATCATCCATCTTCTATAAAATCCTATTGTTTTATCAGTAGTTGTAGGAAGATTATTTGTAGCAATTAATATTTTTGCATAATTTTTTTCTTCAAAAGGATTTTTATTTTTATATTCAAAACCAATTAAATCTCCCCCTGTTAATTTTTTTATTATGGAAGTTTCACTCATTTCATTAAAATTAGTTTCTCCCATCATACATACTAATTTTTTATGTAATCTAGTTATTTCGAATCTTGAATGTAATAAAGTGTCTAATTCTGTTGAACAACAATTAGGTGTTCCTATAAAATTTCTTAACAATTCTAAAAATTTACTTTTACCATTCATTCCAACACCAATAAAACAAAATAATCTATTAATTGGATAATCTGATAGCATACAATAAGAAATTATCTCATATAATGTTTTAATATATTTTTTTCCTACCCATTCTTCAAATATTTTATCCATTATTGGTGTTTCGGAATTATTATTATACGGAAGAGAATAAGGTAATGGATTAGTAATAAAATATTCTGATGATGCTGGAATTTTTTCTTGTGTTTCAATATCAATAATAGTATCTCTAAACTGAATCCATGTATTTTTTATTTCTCTTGGAATTCTTTTTCTTCCTTCTTGTTTTAATGAATTTAAAATAATAGTTCTATTTTTTGGTGTAATAATATCTTCTCCTGTTGCATCACTTATCATATTTAAAATATCTACATCATCTACAACTGTCCATTTATATTCATTAGAATTCCACAACCACCATAATCCATTTTTATCATAAAAGATTGGTTGTATTTCATTAAATATTTCAGCTTGTCCTTTATTAGAAAAAACTCTTCCTATTTTTTTTATAGGATTTTTCCATTCTTTTATTAATCCCATTTTTAATGCTTCATTATAAGCAACTTCATACGCTTTTTTATCGCCCTTTATTTTGCTTAAACCTCTATTACCATGCGGAGTTCCAGCGTCTTCGCAATTCATATATCCAGCCCTTACACATAGAAATTGAACTGCATTTAACGAAACTAAATGTCTCCAACAATGACCTATTGTTCCATCCCTACTTAATGAAAAATTTGCATCAGTATCAGAGTCGTGTAATGGATGTCCAAATCTTTGTTTTTGTGGGATAGCTCCGATAATATCAGATACTTTTAATTTAAATAACTCAGAATACTTACCCTCTCCTTTAAAATCTTTATTTTCTTCAGTTTGTTTTATTTTTATATCGCTTTCTAAATTATTAATTTCTTTATCTTTATATAGTCGTGGCAAATCTTCAAATCCTATTAACTCTGGAGATTTAAAAGTTCTAACTGTATAATATCCTAAATACTTATCATTCTTTGCTTCTTCCGTTAATTTTTCAAACGCTTTTTTATCTTTCTCATTTTCTAAATTAAATGGAACATAACTTCCACAAGCCAATACATATTGATTACTACTCCTTAATTCACCGTCATTTGTTGGAATATTTCTTTTTGCACTTCCGTCCTTATCCCATCCGAAGAAATGAATTCCACACCTTTTTCTTGAAGTAGTTGTTAAAGTAATAGGAACTTGATTAATATATTCTGGAGAATCTATATCACCAATAATTAAAGCATCATTACTTCTTGCAGAAATACCGATATTATGTTCTTGTTTTATTAATTCTATTGCCGATTCTCTTGATAATCTTGCTGATTCGTGATGCCACGAACCTTTGCTATTTTTATCTATTTTTAATATTGTTAAAGTATCGGGATTTTTTCCGTTTTTTTCGCATGGGAAAAACCAAGGAATATATCCCTCAGGAGCATTTGACATCAATAAATCATAAAACTTCTCAAATTGTTCTACTCTAAAATCAATATTAGATACCATTTATAATATCCAGTAACGGCACCCCCATTTAGCCTTATAGTTGGGATTATAATTATTATAA
>RZYO01000291.1 GCA_009930325.1 Spirochaetia bacterium
ATCAGGACTATTTCTTTTATATCCTTGTGTAGATACAAACTTTTTTAATATTTCTAAATTATTCATCGTGAACTATTTAATAATTTATTATTAACCAATTTAAGCACCATTTTAGGCATTGTATTTCTTATTTGACTATCACTACCATCACTACGTCTAACACGTCTTAAAACAACCTTATTTCCATAATGACGAAACTTTTTACGTTCTGTTATAGGTTTTTCATAATTAACATAAGTAGGATTAATAGATTTTGTTACTCCATTAGCTTGTGTATCAAACATAAAAACATTATTAGGAATAAATTCTCCTCTATCTCTTGTAATATCCCAAAATTGATTAAATCTGTATTTGTTCTCTTCTTTAGAAAAAAGAATTTCATAATGTAAAGGAGTAATAGCAGGGTTATATTGAGGATATATTAACTTAGCAAAAGGATTATTTTTAGGCATTATGTTTAACCATAACCATCCTGATATTTGTTCTGAGTTATATAACAAAGCTCTATCAAAACCATGATCTAAAATATGCATAGCATCTTTACCATCTTCAGAAAATAAATATGATTCGCATGTATATTCTATATTTCTAAGAGTTGTAATTTGATTAGGAGTTGTTATAGGATATTCTATTTCCCAATAACTATGGTCATTATAATAAGTACAGAAATCATCCCATCTATCATTATGCTTCCATAATGTTTTAGCAGAACTATCATATCTATAAGCAGTACTTAAATTTAAATTAGTATTGTTTACTTCTAAATTATCTGTTGTAAAGAAATGTTGAGATGAAGGAATAACCAAAGAAGGTTTCCATGTATGAAAACTAACCCATGATTTTGTTTTAGGATCATAACTCACAACCCATGAAGCATCTTCAAAATATCTTGTATTTACAATAGGTACTGCAAAAGCAGGATTTTGACTAACATTACTTATTAATTCTATTTCTTTGTTAAAAGCATAGTTTTCACCTAAAGGCAAATGGTCTTTTTTAATAAAGTATAATAGTTCATATTGAGGGTCATATATGGTTTGACATGCTACTCCTATTAAAGGATTATCGTAATGAGGATAATCAGGATAAGCATCTAACATTTGAGAAGGTAAATTTTCATTAAACCAAAATTTCATACCATTTCTAGTAATATCTTCTAGTTGTCCTCCTGCATATTGAAATATTTTACCTGACTTTTGAGAAATCCAAAAGAATCCAAATGGCGTATTTACAGCAGAACGAGATGAAATACATTCTCCATATCCTATAGAATCATCAGCATTTACAATAGTTTGTTCAACATTTGCAAATAAACCCCCATCTCCTACAATAACTTTACTACCACCTGTAGTTTGAAGTTGATCTACACCTGTAAATGCAATAGGTTCGCTATCTTCAAATAATATCATAGCTCCTGTAGCATTTAAAGATTTCATTACAGACACTTTACCATTAAAGTCTTTATAATTTAAAGGCAGATAGTTTCTCCAATTATCTCTTTTTAATCCTTCTACTTGTTTTAAAGAGTAAATAACACGTTTAGGTCTATATTCAAAACAACTTGTGTAAACACTAGGATTATAATCTCTAGGTAACATCCTTCCCCATGTACCATAATTACTAAATAATTTTGATACACTTAAAGACATATCATATTTATGATAGATGGACTTAGTGATTAAATCTGATCTAAACATATTAGATAAATCAGCATAATGATTTTCATAATGAGTATCATGGTAGCATTGCCAAGTTTCTTCTCCATAATCTCTATAAGAAAGATTTAATTCTGATTCTACAAAGAAATCTCTTACTCCATTGTAAAATAAGAAAGCATAAGCATTTTTCTTAATAAATACGCCATTGCCTCCATTTAATTCATATAAATTAAAAAAGTTACGTGGTAATACTACAGCTGCTTCGTTTCCAAAATAATCTTCGATACTTGTTTGAGAAGTATTGTTAGTTACAGTACCTGAACCACTTCCTCCTATAAA
>RZYO01000292.1 GCA_009930325.1 Spirochaetia bacterium
TACGATGAGTTTACAAGAAAACTTGCTCTTGAGAAGATGATAAGCGAAGTTATGAACAAAGAGAGAAGAAAAGAGCTGGAACTCTACAAACTTTTTGCAGGAGATGAGGCATTTAGAGTTGGCTTGGTAGAGAACTTGGAAAGAGCATTGAATATTAATGCTCAGAGTTGATTAAACGAGATAACAGGTATGTTTTAAGTGACTTCTCTGAGACATAACCATAGTGAATGTTTTCAACTTTTTTAAAATTATTCATTATATTTTGTCCCAACTATTGATTTTATGTCCCAAATAAGATATAATGTATTTTTTGAAAGGGAATTAAAATGAAGAAGAAAAATGTATTAAACTTAATAAAATATCACGCAGAAAAAAATGAAGATGCTTTTAGAAATGAAGCATATGAAATTGCAAAATTTTTTGATAGAAGCAATGATTATCAGCTTTCTGAATATATTATGGCTTTATTATCAGATACAAATACTTTTCCCCCTCAAATAGATACAAATGAAAATATATTTGTTAAGAGAATTGAAACATCGAATAATCCATTACCATTACCAAATTCAATCAAAGATAATATATTAGGTTTGATAAATGCTATCGGACATAACGCTGGAGTAAATAAATTCTTATTTGAAGGTCCTCCAGGTACAGGTAAAACTGAAACAGCTAAACAAATTGCAAGAATACTTGAACGAGAATTATTTATAGTAGATTTTGACTCTGTTATAGACAGTAAACTGGGTCAAACTTCTAAAAATATATCTTTACTTTTCAAAGAGATATCTTCAGTTGCAAATCCAGATAAAGTCATTATTCTTTTTGATGAGATAGATTCTATAGCGATTGATAGAATTAATGCAAATGATTTAAGAGAAATGGGTAGAGCAACTTCTTCTGTTTTAAAAGGATTAGATAGCTTAAATAATAATATTGTTTTAATTGCAACTACTAATTTATACAAAGCATTTGATAAGGCATTATCTAGAAGATTTGATGCAATTATTGATTTTAGTAATTACACAAAACAAGATCTTATTGAAGTTGGTGAAGCTATTTTAAATGATATGTTGCAGAAGTTTAAATATACTGGAAGAAATATGAGATTATTTAAGAAAATACTTGAGAGTATGGATGTAATACCATATCCTGGAGAACTTAAAAATCTTATAAAGACTTCAATAGCATTTAGTGATCCTAGTAATGAATATGATTATTTAAAAAAACTATATATTAATGTTACTAAAGCTGATGAAAGCATGGATTTAAAATATATGCAAAATAAGGGTTTCACTGTTAGAGAAATTGAGATTTTGACAGGAATATCCAAAAGTCAAGTTTCTAGAGAGTTGAAGGAGTAATAGTGAATAACCTATTAGAATTAAAAGGAAGATTTGAACAAGCATCTAGATCAACAGATGGATTTGGTGCACCTAATTTACCTGCAGGCCAATCTGTAAGCGTATCAAAATTACAAGACTTACTGAAAAATTTAAAAGAGCTTAGGGAGTACTGGAATAGTCAAACCCTACTTCCTGGAGCACTTATTTCAGTACATTATATTAAAGTTGCCGCAAAAAGCAATAGGATACAAGCTCTTTTAGGAAATAATTCAAATAGACCTAACAGTTCTATAGTAGGTGCCAAATTTTCACTTGATGCTTCTCCCAAGCATATTATTACACATTACGTATCAAGAGATATTTTAAATGAATCGATACGAAGACTAACTGATAGTATTAATATTTTAAATCAACAGTTTAATGGAGAACTTGACCATGATACAATTGATAAAATAAATCAAAAAAAGATTCCTTATGCTCATAAAACAATTTTCAAAACAAATTTTCTCAATGTCATTGTAGATGCATATTATGTTGAAAAATTTGATCTATCTATTGAAGATGCAATATTTGAACAAAATGCAATTATTACGATATATAAAACAGATATAAAAACAAAACAACTTTTAGAAAAAATAGGAA
>RZYO01000293.1 GCA_009930325.1 Spirochaetia bacterium
ATTAAATGATATGCTTCATTTTTATTATTAGTAATTCTATTATTAACTAATGATATATTTGGATTTACCATAGTATTAATTAAATTTTTAATATCACCTATGGTTGCAATAGTTCCATCATTTTCATCAGGAATAGTTGGATCATCAGGATTATCTGGAGTTACTGGTACATCTGGCACAACTACATCATCAATAATAATTGGTTCATATGGATTAGGTTCAATAATTGGAAATAAAATAGAATGATACTTTTCTGGTATTAAAAATTTATCAAAATAAACTGGTTTTTCTATTATAATATTATTGCTATCATAAATAAATAATCTTTCATTTTCATCTATAACAATTTTTTCTAATAAATCTTCATTTTCATTATTAATCAGTTCAGAAACTTTATCTATAGTATTATCAATATTATCTGTAATAGTATAAGTTACTAATTTTATCTTATCTGTTAAATAATATATTTCTTTATTTCCTATTGTTTTTCGCCATAAATTTTTAATTAAATCTTCTATTTTTTTCTTTATATTAGTAATAGGTTCAACTTTTAGTGTATTAATATTTGTTCCTACTTTAGAAACTTTTGTTAATATTTCAGTTTTTATTGTTTTAGGAATATTTATTTTTTTTATTTCATTTTTAAGTAACTTATTTATTATATCTAAAATATTTGATCCAGCTAAACCAGCTAATCCAAGTACTTTACCAGCATAATTATATGTAGCAGTAGTATAATTATTAACAATAGGACTAGCTTCTTCTTCTTTTAAACCTTTATCTTCTGCATCAGTAGAAATTATTAATTGAGTATAAGGAATAAATGGATATTCTGTACTTTGAGGTATGTGATGTGTAACAGATAATACATAAAATTTACCATCTAATAATCCTATTTGATCATTAGTTTGATCTATTATTTCTATAACATTCATAGGTGTTATATTTGTATCTAAAAATGTATTTATAGAAATAACTTTTTTTAAAGATAAAATTCTTTTCCTAAAACTAGAAATAAAAATTTCTTTAAATACAGGTTCCTCTATTGAAATATGTAATGATCTAATAGAATCGCCATCATAAACTTTACCTTTATTAGATTGCTTATCTATAGGATTAGGTATAGTTGCTCTAAATCCTTTAAAACTCGAATCTTTAATATTTAAATCATCTTTACCGCCCATCATTTCTATCAAATCTTCATTATTTTGTGTATCTTTATTCATATCCATATTTGAAATACTATGACCATATATTTTAACTGGATATTCTTCTGATCTAGCCATAGGTTGAAATATTACTTCATTATTAAAACAATAAAAAGTATAAGCAAATTCTTTTTTTTCACTTCTAGCAAATGCAATTAAATTTCTAATCATATAATAATCAGTTTTATCGTATTGCTTCCAATCATACTTTTCAACCGTATCAACAATTTTTGGTATTCCATCATGCCTTTTAGTTATAGTTTTTACAACATCAGAAATTGTAGAATCTTTATAAATAAAATTTCTTTCGCCAACAGACATACTAAACCATACTCTATCAATACACTCTAATGTAATGTAATAATGCATACCCATTCCATTACCATTATCATTTGTTGCATTTATAGGTACTTCACCTTCATATGGTGTTATTTTACATGGTTTTATATCATATTTTAAAACAGTAAAATACCAAGGACCACTAAACATAGAATAATTATCATCTACTCTAGTTAATCCTCCTCCACCTGCACCTATAGCATCTATTCTACATGTTCTTTCTTGAACTTTTTTAGTCTTAATATCATCAAATTTTTTCATCAAATCTGCGGGTACAAGACATGTAACTTTAGCATATACTGATGGAGTATATTGTGTTAAAGTATATTCAAAATCAGTAACAGGTATTTTTTTAGATTCTGTTTCTAGCCAAGGAAAAGCTATAAACATTTTATATGGTTTTATAAAAGATTCATACATTCCTACTCATCATCCA
>RZYO01000294.1 GCA_009930325.1 Spirochaetia bacterium
TTACTATATATTACTAATTACTATATATTACTAATTATTAATTACTAATTACTAATTACTAATTATTACTAATTATTACTAAATAAACAAACATTTATCTTAATAATAATTTATTATCTTAATAATAATTTATTTTTATTAATATGAATAAAATATATTATTCAAAAGTAGGCAGTAAAATTTTTTCTTATTGTGGATTCCCACCTAGTACTTAAATTTAGTACTTAAATTTAATAGTACTTATATTTACCATAAAGGGAATATAAATAAGAAATATAGGTTTTAGCTTAATTTTAGAATCTTCTCCATCTATAGCTAAACCTTAAGCTAAATTTAGTTAATCTTTAATAATTATTTATTTATGTAATGAAATGGAATAAATGAATAATTATATTATTCAAATCAAAATCATTCATTCCCATAAATAATTTTGAATATATATAGAACAAATAGAAGATTGATATCTTCCCCAATCCTCCTTCATAGGATTGTAAGGAAGTACTTATATATAAATGTTTTCCTAAAAATGGGGAAATTTCACCATTTTTTCATTTTTTCTTACTATTTAGTAACAATAAAAACCGAAAGATTTATAAATGGAAGTTCAATTCTACAATAAGATATTTACTATGTAGTAATAACATAATATATACCAAAAATTTTGTTAATTTCTTTATTTTTAGGAAAAGATTTATATACTAGTTGTTATTTTTATATACTGAAATGGGAAGAAGGGATAATAGAGTTGTAAGTAATTTACAAACAGGTCGTTCTAGTAAAACTATTCAAACTGCAATGAAGGATTTAGATATATCTGCATTAAGAGCAATGGATAGAGTTCAAGTTCAATCATTATTAGATGAAATTGAGGGAAGGGCTAGAGCATTAGAAATAGATTCTTATACTCAACAATATTTTTCAAACATATTAAAGAAATTTGGTGCTGATGTTTTCAGTTATGAAATGGATATGGTTAGAATAAATGAAAAGATTTCTAAAATGCGTAAAGATGTTCAATTTCACGAACAAGTAATAAGAGAACTTAAAGAAGAATATTTAAATACTGTTGATAAAGATAAAAAGCAACAAATATATGAAGAAATAGAAAAGGCAGAAAGAATTATATCTTCTTATGAGATTAAAGAGAACAACATTCTTGATTTAAAAAACAAAATAAGAAAGGAAGTTGATAAACGAAACTTCCAAAAAGAACAATTAGAAATGAAAGATAAAGAAATGAATATAAAAGGTAGTTTAAATAACTCAGATATTGATTTTACTGTATTAGATTAAAAAATTAAAATGGTGGAATATACAGAAATACCACAAGAGTATATTGATACTCACGAGAAATGGTTTGATTGGAATACTATAGTAACAGAATTTAATAGTAATCCATTATTAGCTATGAAATCACATCCAGCATATATGGCTTATTGGGGCATGGGTATTAAATTAAGACCTGACCAAATATATGAAGCTGATATAATGTTGAATAGTGATAAATTAATAACAATTTCATCACGACAAAGGGGTAAAACCTTTATAAGACAGATAGTTGCTCTATGGGCAGTTAAATATAATAAATTCCCACAGGGTTATGACCATACTACTAAAGTTGTAGTAATATCAATGGATGCAGGAGAAGCTGCTAGATATATATCAGAAATAAGAAATCTTATGATATTAGGTGACAGACATATTGATAGATTATACAAAGGTAAGTTCGGTAAAGATTTTTTTACTAAACACCTTCCTAAAAAGGGTTCACAAAATACTCCTGCTAATAATCAGACAAGTTTGCCAATTAATAATGGTGGATGGAATACTATTAAAACTTTTCCACCTAATAACTCAGCAAGGGGTAAACCTGCTTCTATCCTTGTTATGGATGAAGTAGCTATTTGGGATTATGTTAATAGTGGTATTGAAGCTAAAGAAGTATATTACGAGATTGTTAATCCTATGAAATTAACAGCACC
>RZYO01000295.1 GCA_009930325.1 Spirochaetia bacterium
GAATTAAATACGCATATTAAAGAAATAAAAATGAATTTAGATTATCTTCAACAAAGTTGTAATTTTTATATTTTTATGGATTTTTTTGAAGTTCTTGGAACCCGATTAAGCGAAAGTGAAGGTTTATCAAGTTCTAAAATCTATTATGTTCACAATGGAAATATAGAATTTGATTTAAACAAAAAAAATGATTTTATTCATTCTGTAAAAAAAGATTTTAAAAGTTTTGGAATAAAATATATATTGGATGATTCTTGTAGCTTAAATATTTCAATTGAAAATTTAAATGATACATATATTATTTATGGTGTTGTTAGAAATAAGCCTTTATACGAGAATGATTTTCATTTATTAAAAAGCTGGCAACCTGATTATAATATTCAAAAATCTGATGATGGAACTTGGGTAGAATATGTTAAAGTTCCTTATGTTGTTAGATGTTTACTTACACAAGGTGAATTAACAATTAATGAAATTATTGATAATGTTACAAGTTGGTTTGTTGAGCAATTAAAAGAATATTGTTGATGTGGTTTTATAAATTAAATGCAATATATAAGTTTTACTAAAAAAAATGGCCCCAGGCCCTTATGCAACTGAAGCTCTATCCATGCAATGAAATAATAGAATCCTTCAATATAAAATTCTAGGTGGAGCTGCACCATGTGCAATTGGTATTTTACAATAGCTTTTAAAAAGGTGACACTGGTGATGGTCTTTATACTAACTTTTTTATATTAAGAATTATTTTTTTTACTATATATAAGTTATATAAATGAGTGTCACTACTGTCACCCTTAATTGATGATTTGGTTATATGTAAAATTATAAATATAATTAAAAGTTCCTTATTAGGAATATTAGATATTAATTATTATTTTAATTTTACACAATTATATATTTTTGCTATATCAAGAACATCTTCACTCTTCTTCAGTTGGCTTTTTCTCTTTGATTAATGTTTGATTTATGGGGGTGGGGGTATTAAATCTCTAGGACTATTGCCCTTATAACAAACAGGGGCAATAACGCAGATAATGCAGTATTCAAAGGGGGTATTAACCTCTTGTTTTTTCAAATTATATAATTACTACCAACTTGATAAAACTCTTCTTTAGAGTGATATATACACCCTATAAGGAGAATAAATTATATGAGCAATATTACTAAAAACCAGTTAGAGAATTTAAGAAAACAATACCCTATTGGATGTGTTGTTAAACTAATATCCATGGATGATTCTTTTGCTCCAAAGAGGGGAACATTAGGTAAAGTATTTTATATAGATGATACAGGAACCATACATGTAAATTGGGATAATGGATCTACCCTTGGTATTCTATTTGGAGTTGATAAAATAGAGAGAATTGAATAAATGGAAAAAAATCTTAAAAAAAGATGAAAAAAATTAAAATAAATATTTCTATACTGTTCTATCTTTAATACAGATAACAAATAAGAGGGTATTCCTTTTAGTATTATTTTTTATGATTAACTACTTGTTTTATATTAAATAAGGCCTTTATGGACCTTTTTTTGCGTCTTAGTGGGTACGTTTTCTCGATATATAATAGGAGGGGAGTATATGAAAAATACTGAAAAAGAAAATATCACTAAGTTAAGAAATGCAGGTTATGGGTATACAAAAATAGCTAATGAATTAAACATATCTATTAATACTATTAAATCATTTTGTAAAGCTAATAATTTAGGTGGAGTTAAAGCTAAGAGGAATAAGCAAAAGAAGAATATTAGCTTTTGTTTAAACTGTGGAAAAGAATTAGAACATACTCCAGGTAAAAAGAAAAAGAAGTATTGCTCTGATAAGTGTAGATATCAATGGTGGAATAAAAGTATGGATAACAAATCAACCTACCAAATAAGATGTAAATCTTGTAATAAAAAGTTTAATACCTATAAAAACAGTAATAGAAAATATTGCTCTCATGAGTGCTATATAGCAGACAGATTCAAA
>RZYO01000296.1 GCA_009930325.1 Spirochaetia bacterium
AAAAGTAGATCCTGGAGAAGATTGTGATCCTTCTTTTAATATGTATCCTACAGATGTTTCTTGTTCTGATTATTTTATTAATTATAGAGAAAATGAAACAGCAAAAATAAGTTGTACTAATGAATGTAAATATAATTTAGCCGAAAAATGTATATCTAATTATAGTATTTCTAATCCTTGTGTTGTTTCAGAGAATGATGGTGAGGTTGCTTTTTATTTCCCTTTTGATTCTTCTTATAATGTTTATTCTGATTGGACAAAAGTAGATAGTTTTTCTATTGATAAATCTTGGCAAGTAAATAATCAAGAATTATATTTACCTAGTAATGGAGATTCTACATTAACTTTAAATTATCCTATAGAAGATGAATCTTATGTTATTTCTGGACAATTTAAATCTATAGATGATGATTATTTTGGTTTTTATTTTAATAGAAATGGAAGTGATTATTATAGAGTTCAAATAGCTAATGTCTTAGTTAGTGATGGTAATTCTAATTATACTGGTATAAAGTTTTATAAAAATGGAATGTTAATTAAAGAAAATACTAATTTTGCTTATAATACAACAAAATGGTATGACTTTAAATTAAGTGTTTTCTCTGATCAAGATTCTGATGGGTTAAGAATAGAATTTGCTATTTCTAATCCAAAAGATACTAAAGATGAAGATCCTTCAGAGTATAATAATTATATTATTTTTGATGATGCTTCTGGGCTTCCTTCTGGTGAATTTGCTATTTATGATAGTTGGAATTCTAGTCTTAGACTAGATAATATTAGAATTGTTTATATAAGTGATGATACTGTTTGTACTCCTACAGTTTCATTTAATAAAATTACTGTTAGAGCTAAAAGTACTTTAGATTATGGAGAAGGTGCAAATATGGATCTTTGGTATAAAGATGTTTATTCTGATTGGACAAAACTTAAAACTTTTGATGTTGATAATACTAATTATGAAGATTTTACTTATCAAAATGAAGAAACTTTAATGGCTTCTGGTTTTGCTGCTGTATTTACTAATGATTCTTGTTCTTCTTGTTCTTCTATTGAACCTTTTGCTGATAGAAATCTTTATATAGATTGGGTTCAATATAATGATTCTTCAACAAGAGTCGAATCAGATGATAATACTAAAGTAATTAGAGATTTTGGAGGTTCAACTGTTGATAAATGGACTGATAATATTTCTACTTCTGTAGCTGGAGATATTCTAACTTCTGTTGGTGCTTTAAGAAATAAATTTATTGGAACTTCTACTAATACTTGTGGAAATGGAATTTGTGATGCTTCTGAAAATACTACAAATTGTCCTTCTGATTGTTTTTCAAATTGTGGAAATAGTATTTGCGAAGCTGGATTAGGAGAAGATGAAAACACTTGTCCAAATGATTGTGATTTTTCAGAGATAGATTTAGAAGAAGGATTAATTGCCCATTATCCTTTGAATGGAACCTATTTAACTTCTGATATTTCTGGAAATGAACATCATGCATCTAATAATGGAGCAGTATTAACAACAGGAATACTTGGTCAATCAAATGGGGCTTATAAATTTGAAGATGATGATTATTTAAAAGCTTCTGATTTTTATAATACTAGTAGCTCTAATCCTGTATTTTTAAGTGATGGTCCTTCTGAAATTGGAAATTGGAATGGAACCTCTACTTATACTGCATGGGTTAATCCTTCTTATTTAGATAGTAATGATAAATATGTTTTTATAGATGGAAATTATAATGAAGGAATGTTAGCTCTTCAATCTACTAAATTTTATTCTAATTGGTCTTCTCCTGCTATAAATTATTATGATTCTGTTAATTTAGATCAATGGTATCATGTTACTATGGTTCATATTATGAATTCTGTTACTAATTCATATAGTTTAAAATTATATGTAAATGGGGAATTAAGAGGATCTACTTCAACTCCAATTTCTAGTATAAATATTTATTATGGTC
>RZYO01000297.1 GCA_009930325.1 Spirochaetia bacterium
TAACGATAACTAATGAAGATTTCATAGAATATACAGGCATAGACTTATCACTTGAATTAAAAGATTTAGATGATGGCTATGAAAAAGTTGATAGAACTATTAGACTATGGACTAAAAGAGTTTATAGAGAAATGGGATTGTCTACAACAAGAGCAAGATATCAATTTTCAGAATATCAAATAAATGCAATCAAAGAATGCATAATAGAATATGGAATGTATTATCTTAAAAATGGTGACTTATATAGATTAAGTGGTTATGATGAAGATAAAGGAAAAACAATAGATTTTGCAGATATAGCAAAAATACAATTTCCACAACATTGCATGAGAATATTACAACAAGCAGGATTGATTAGCAGAAGCTTTGGTAGAAGAAAAATAGTAAGCCAAAAATATGATGAGTATTATTAAGGAGAATAAAACATATGGGAAGAGATAGCAGGGCTAATAGAATAGGCTATTATATTAGGGCAAAGCTTTATTCTTCTTTAATAAATGATGAAGAAGAAAGAATAGTTAAAAGAGATTACACAGAACCTAAAGTATTTTATGCAAAAGACAATGTTGATTTTAGAACAATGCAAAAAATTATAGGTTCAATATCAAACAGAAGTGTAATAGAAGGTTATATAGAAACTATGGATTTAAATGAAGGAGATATTAAACGTTTAGATACAGTAGAATATGATGGAAAAAAATATAATGTTGATGATATAGTTTTTATAGATAGCAACCAACAAAAAGAAGTATCAAAAAGGGTTGAATTAAAAACAATAATTAAATTAGGTGCAGAAGTGTGAAAACTTATGATAATTTAATTAATATTGCTGAATTAATGTTAAGTATTTTAATAAGTAATGCTCCAAAGGATACATTAGCATTAGTAGGTAGTATTAGTTATGAAGTTTTAGATGATAATAATATTATAGTTTCAGTAGGTGATGATCAAGTAGATTATGCTTATTATACAAATGAAATATGGGTTCCACCTGTTAATTTAGAATATTTTCCTAGTGGAAGAAAAAGAACTGCAAACGATAAAACAAAATTAAAATCATTTGCTTATGGTGGCAAAAATCCAAATGAAGCATGGTTTGATAATGCTTTAGAACAGACAACACAATTATTAGCAGAAAGTGAGAATGGGGTGATGTTGAGTGAACTTTAAAAACAAATATATACAATGGTTAGGTCAAACACTAGCCGATTATACCCCAGTGGGTTATAAATTAAAAATTATAGAACAAGCAGGGCAAATATCAACGCAAGATAAAACATTACCTAAAAACACAATAAAATGTTATGTTGGATTTGGTGTAGGTGCTAAACAATCACTTGCTAAAGATAGAGTTAATCAACCAGTTACATTTACAATCATCTCAGAAGGCGATAACTTTAGAAATGCCTTACAAATTTTTTATGAGTTTTTCATAGCCTATTCTAAAACAAGAACAGCAGAACAAGTTACAGAAATAGAAGATGAAGAAGAAGTTACTAACACTTATAACGTATGGCATACATATAACACTCCTGTTGTCCAGACTTCCTATGAGCAATCAGGGTTATATGCTTACTCAACAATTATAATGACAGGTGTATTAACTTATGCTAAAAATAAAGTGTTAGGAGTAGAATATTCAATAGATGGTTCAGTAGTAGATTTAATTTCTCCAGAAATTCAATATAATGCAGTTGTAAATTCTCCTATGTTTGTTGAAAATACTGTTGCTAAAGCTTTAATAGAAAGCACAGGAAATATTTTTACAGCAAGAATGTTTTTAGATAATACACAATTAGCTGAAGATTTGCTTTATGTAGCATATACAGGAGTAAAAAAGAATGGAGCAAAATTAGAGCCAACATTAGTTGCTAAATATATGATAAATAACGTGGCAGTTAGTATATCAATAAATTGCACTGTAACACAAGCAATTATTTTATATGATAACGAAAGT
>RZYO01000298.1 GCA_009930325.1 Spirochaetia bacterium
ATGCAATCCAAATTGGTATTTTTGCTCATAGGGTTCATCATAGAATTCATGCAAATATTACATAGAAACTATTTTCATTTTTTTTGTATTTGTCTTTTCAAAGCAACCAAAAAATAAATATTCATACTCATAGTCATAAAAGCACAAAAAATCAATATGTAGAAATATTGATTCATAGAATATTAATATAAGGGAGTATCCCCCAATTTGGGTTATCTCAAATAGTGTGTAAATCAAACATTATTAAAACAATTTAGGTAAAAACATTCAAACCTTTTTTTTGTATTCTCAATAATTGGAAAAACTTTGGTTAAGTAATTCTTCTTCTTGTTTCGCTCTGTAGTACATCATCGGAAGAAAAATTAGTAATGTAAGTATTATCATTGCAAGGTTTCAATATGCAAGTCCTGCTCATATTCAAAACCGGATTAGTGATGCATATAATGGATGTCTGACAATTCTATAAGGTCAAGTATTTACTAGAAAATGGTTATCATATATTTTTATATGGTTTGCCCAATTGCTAGATAGATAAAATCTTCAGATTATATTTAATAGTGTTGATATTATTACAATAATTACTCAAATTATGTTTATTATTGTTTTGTAGTTTTGTTGTATTTCAATGTTTCAGATTTTAAATACCCAGCATAAGTAAATAATGACGAAAAATAATGACATATTTCATGTTGCAACTTTACTTTTTTTCTTGTAATCCCTCACACTACTAAAAATACAGTTCAATTTATGAACTGTATTTTTATCATCTAGCAATTTTGTAAATATCAAAAAATTGTTTTGGGGATTTCCAATAAATAGAAAGTAAAACAGAATAATTTACGCTCATAAAATTAGCAGTTCTAGCATTCACTGAACCGTTGGATACTTTTCTTTTCAAAACCAAATGCCTTAAAGCTCTTTCAGCTTTATTATTATCAGCAGGAATTCAAGGTTCTAAAATACACACAAAATATTTGTCTATATATTTTGCTATAGTATTTTTATAAGTTACTAATTTTTTAGGGTCATCTCTATGTATTTTAATAACCTTTTCTAGTTTAGATTTCAGCTTCTCTTTTGTTTTTTCCCTCTGTTCTTTTGTACTAGCTTTATTAGCTTGAATTCTTTTTTCTTCTTCTTGGATCTCTTCTCTTACTTGCTTGTATACCCTAGAAAAATCTTTACTAGTCTTTTCTACTTGTTTTAGTTTTCTCTCATCTAAACTCTTACTTTCAGATAATTCTCTTATCTTTCTATTTGGATGGGCCCAACACAATTGATGAACTTCAAACTTATTTGTATATCACGCATAATTATCTGATATTCAAACAAAGTCTATTATTGTTTCTTCCTGTTTTTTTTGTTTCCTATCTTCTTCATTTTCTATTATATTTTGGGCTAATCTCTTAACTGCTCATCATCATCTAGATATTCAAAGATCATAGAGTACATCTTCTGTTTGAGTTCAAGTCATACACCAAGCATAGTTTCACACATCCTTGTCATCATCCTGTCTTACTAACCATCAAGTCTCATCAAAATGAACTCATTTCTGAGAAGTAATTAAACTCCTTATTCTTTCATATTCTGGAGTTAATATTTTTGCTTCTTTTTCTAGTATATTAGTTATTTCTCAACTTGATATATCTATGTTAAATATTATTTTTAAAAAATTTTGTACTAGAGAATAACTCATTCTAAGTACTGTTATTTGAAAGTTTATTAACATCCTTATATTATCTCAGTATATAATATTTGATTTACTTATCTCTATTGAACTAGAATATTTTTTACATTTTTTACAATATCAACTTTCTATTATTTTTTCTTCTATCGTTTTTATAGATTCATCTGATATGAAACTAGAGTTTATGTCTTCTATATATCTTTTATATGTTTTTATATTCTCTAAAGGAGAATTACAATGTTTACATCTATCAACTTTATAT
>RZYO01000016.1 GCA_009930325.1 Spirochaetia bacterium
TTGCATTAGTAATTGCAACTATATACTTTGCAATATTTATTGCAACCAATTGACCTATAAAAAAAGTAGAGGGGGGCGCATTTAATAATTCAAGTGATTCTCAAATAGCAATCTTTTTGTTGTTTAAAATATAATTGTATTTTTTAAAGTTAATGTTATAATCATTTATAATATCAAGTAAAACGAGGTGATTGTTTGGAATTCGTTTTTAGCCGGAGAAAATTAACATCAAAATCAGATATAAATTCTGTATTAATGACTTTACTTGGATTTTATGTTTATTTTTTAGCTCATTTACCATTAATAGTTAATAGCGATGTTTCAAATACAAAAATTTACTTTTATATATATTTTTTATTTTCATTGAATTTATTAATAATAAAAAAACATACATTAATTAGAGATAATTGCATAAAAAATGTATTTATTTTTAATTTTATAATAAATCCATTATCTTTGTATTTTTTACCTAATTCTTGCTTAATTTTAATTCCATATTTTTTTTCTGGAATTCCTCTTAATATTTTGTTAAAAAAAACAAAAAATCAAATATTTTTTGGAAGTATTAGTTTGTTATTTAAAATAAGTTTTTTTTATTTATTTAGTAAAATTACTCCTTTTGAAATGCAGAAAAATACATTACTCAGTATTTATGAACTTTCACTTTTTTCAATATACTTTTATTTTATTTTAATTTTTTTAAGAATTACTAATAGAAATATAAAGAAAGATACAAGTATGTTAACAAATTTAGCAGTCATAGATGATTTGACACAACTATATAATAGAAGATATTTATCAAATATAATGGGTCTTTATACTAGAGATTGTGCCATTGGTTTAGTTGATATTGATGAATTTAAAAAAATTAATGATAATTATGGGCATCAAATTGGTGACAAAGCATTAATTCGTGTTTCAAAGGTATTTAAAAATTATCAATATTCAAGATTATCTGTTATTAGATTTGGTGGAGATGAATTCTTGTTTTTGTTAGAAAATGGAACTATTTCAGAATTAGCTTCTATATTAGAAACAATAAGAAAAATTATTGAAAAAATGGATTTTGAACAAGATATTCCTGAAGGAATTACAATAAGTTGTGGAATTTCTCAATGCACAAATGGACAAGCTTGGAATAAAATAATTGAAAAGACAGATAAGGCCCTCTACAATGCTAAGCTCGAGGGCCGAAATAGAATTTGTTATTTAAAATAGTTATTATTTTTCATTACACCAGCGTTCAATAAAGACTTTTGTTGATCTGTTCATTTCTTTCATAAATTTACTTGAAAATTTTCTTAGATAAAATTGATCAGCGATAGAGCCTTTATTATCAAAAGGCAAAGCATTATTATTTCTTGCATTATCTTCATGTTTTGAAAAAGTTTCTTCAATCTCTGTTTTAGTTTGTTCTTTGTATGCGTCAGTAAAAAAGATATATTTTTCATCCGGTCGTACTAAAGGAGTATTCAATTTCTTTTTTGGTTTTCCAAAAATTAACATAGTTGCAGGAACTGCATGTGCTGGTAAATTTAATAAGCTTTGTAGTTCTTCATAATTTTCGATAATATCTCCAACATAGCAAGACCCATACCCTAATTCATCAATAGCAATTGTAGCTGTTTGTGCTGCAATTATTGCGTCTTGCATTGCTAGATGTAAATCACCAAGAGCTACTTTTCTTATAGTAGAATTGGTTTTTTGTTCAGTTTCACTATATTCAAAATACTTAAGCCATCTATGGAAGTCTGCTAAGAAAATCCAAACATGAGGAGCTCTTTTTATCATTTCTTGATTATCACATAAAATCGAAAGCTTATTTTTAATTTCTTGTGATTCAATTTCAATAATTGAATAAAGCGTTGTATTTCCAGCTGTTGGAGCTTGGAGCGTAATCTTTTTTATTAAATTGAGGTCTTCAATGTTAATTTTTTCATTTAAGAATGCTCTATGAGAGCGCCTATTTAAAAGGTTGTTTATCATTTTTTCTCTTTCATAAAAACTAAAGAGGCTTTCGAAGCCTCTTTAGGAAAAGTGTTTTTATATTCTATTCTTCTAAAACAGAGAAGTCTTCTTTGCTTGCGCCACATAGAGGACAAACCCAATCATCTGGAATATCTTCAAATGCTGTTCCTGCTGGAATTCCACCGTCTGGATCGCCTTCTGCTGGGTCATAAATATAACCACACAAATCACATTCATATTTTTTCATATTTTTCTCCTATAAGACAGTAGTCTTTAATTCATATTAACAACTAATATTGTAAACGGCAAGAATTTCCGTTAAAGTTTTGCAAAATTTTTTCTTGAATGATTCTGGTTCTAGTATTTCTACAGAAGATCCGCATTGGATTATTCTTAATATTAGTTCAATAGAATTTTCAACATCAAAAGAATAAATAAATGAATCGTCATTTTCTTCAATATTTGGGGTTGTGTGTTTTAAGTTATTAAATGCATTTATTGCAGAAATTTCTTTGACTTTTATTTTTAAAGGAATAACATCAATTGGCTCATATGTATTATCTTGTTGAGGCATTTTAAAAGGACGTAAATTATCTGGAATAGTATAAGTTTGCTCTAAAATGATTGCTTTTGTAATTGTGCTAATGTCAATAGTAATCATTTCAGTTGTATGTCTTAATCGTCCAGTAACGCTAATAGGATTTCTACCTGTGGCATCTTCTCTAAATCCTATAAAATATGGTGCAACTTCTGAAATACGCTTTTTATCATCTATTTTATGTTCAATCTTGACAATTCTTCCGGAAACCCAAGAATCTATTAATACATCAAGAATTGTATTATATTTTGAATTTCCACTTTTCTTTTGGATTGATTTGTCAATTTCTTCTGATAATTGAACAATGTTGTCACTTATTTTAGGAGCATAAGATCTCATATTTAATGCAATCTTTCTAAGACCAGAAGCTAAATGAGGGTTTTGGAATTCTGAATTCTGTGCAATTACTTCAGCAGACATATTAAAAGCAAGACTTTCATATATGCTCAAAGCAATGTTTTCATCTTCATTTTTATCACTATTTATTTTTATGAGATTATTTTCTTCAAAAACATCAATATATTCATTAAGTTCAGAGACATATCTGCTTATTGTAGATCTATGAACTCCAAGCCTTCGAGCAATTTCAGCTCTTCTTAGTCCTTCAGGATGAGAAAGAAGTAACAATTCTAATTGAGCAACGCGTTCACCTTTCATAAAAAACTCCTAAAATTAATTATGCACCAAAATGCAACAAATATAGAATACCATAAATAATAAAAAATGCAACAAAAAAACAACAAAAATATCTTAAAAAAAACTAAAAAATCAAAATGAAAGATTTATTGTGTAAAAAAAATATAAAGTATTAAAAAATGAAAACAAAATTACAACTTTATTTTTTGATATAAAAAGAAAAAATTTTAAAATTATTATTTTATGATATAATTATATAAACACAAACAAAGGATTCATATTAAAAGGGTATTTTTGAGATATAAGTAGTATTCACTAGAACATAAGATGTAGAAGCTTTATTTATAATATCAATACTAATATTATTTTTTTTGTAATTATCATTTTATTAGGTAATAATTAAATGTTTAATTTTTTTTTGGACATCCCCGAGTGAATGAATCTATAAGGCTTAATTTTTATGAGGTCCTCTGTTACACCATTATATTTTAAATATATTGGTATTTTATCAATAATAACATTTGGAGAGGTGTATGAATTTAGGTGCATTTTCAATTAGTTTAGCAGTGAAAGATATTAAGGCATCAAAAAGTTTTTATGAGAAACTTGGATTTACTGAATTTAAGGGAGGGGTCTCTCATAAGTGGTTAATTATGAAAAATGGAGATGCTGAAATAGGTTTGTTCGAAAAAATGTTTGATGAAAATATAATTGCATTTAATCCAGGTTGGGATCAAGATCATAATTCACTAGATTCTTTTACTGATATAAGAGAAATAAAAGACGAAGTTGAAAAAAATGGAATTAAAATATTATATGATAATGTTGAAAAAGAAGGCCCTTGTAGTTTTATGTTAAATGATCCTGATGGTAATATTATATTAATTGATCAACATATTTAATCTTGTAATTACTTTAATTATGTATTAAATATTAGTTGAATAAAATAGGAGGCTTATATGAGTAAAGAAAAAATTATTAATTCAATTGAAAATATTGAAATAAAACTTGCTTATGCCGAAGAAATGTTAAATCAATTAAATGAAATAATAATTAATCAACAAAAAGAAATGGGAATTATGAACAATCATATTAATAAATTAGAGAAAAAAGTTGCTCAAATGCTAGAGGAAAGTGAAAGTTCAGAGCTTCCAAACAGAAAACCTCCTCATTATTAAATTCGTTTTTCCCAAATAGATTTTGCTTCAAATACTATTTTTTTAGATCCGTCTGGATTTTCTCTAACTAATTTATGATAAAAAATTGGATTTTCTTCAGTAAGAGCATCTTTAGATTCACTATTAGTAATTAATTTAACTTTGTCTGTTAAATATGTTTGTTTTAACCAAGACACATCAATATTTGTAGTTATATATTCATCTCTGAATTTATTTGGGAGAGATTGTAATACCCATCTAATATATGAGATATTATTAACATGATGATTTAAATCTGTATCTGAATAATTTATATTAGGTGTTGTTGTTCCAATCATTGAAAAATCTTCATTGAAAGACTCTCTTTTTTTTATATAAAACTTTTCGGTAAAAGCTTTTTGTGGAACACCTATTCTTTCAAGAATAGCCATTGGTTCTATAGGTTTATTAGTCTTCAAATCAATAATAGCCCACAATGTTGTTGATTTGAAAATAATTTCATTATCATCATTTTTTGCAATTACTATTCTAGGAACTAAAACTCTTCTAAAAGGTAATTCGGCCCATGTTTCAACATGAATTTTATCTCGCCACTTTGGATATTTTTTTATTTCAATATTTTCTCTAGAAATAACCCAAGTTAGACCAAGCTTTTTAAGATCTTGAATTGAGCATTTTAATTGAGCCGAGTGATATCCTCCAATTTCTTGAACTATTTCAAAAAACCAATCTAATTTTGTGATTGAATGAGCGTCACAGTCATCTGAATATATAATGTAATTTTCTTTATAAATATTATCTGATATGGATATATTATTAGTATTATTTGTTGTCATTTGAGTACTATCCTTCAAATGTAGATTATTATACTTTATCTAAATTTGTTCAAGTTATTAAATTAGATGAAAAAACTATTAATGTATAAAATAAAAGGTATTGTAATAATACAAGCAAGTGTTGATAGCCCTAAAAGGGAAGAAGCGTATAAATCATCTCGATTAAATTTTAATGAAAAAGTTGTCGTTGTTGCTCCCACAGGACAAGCCATCGCGATTAAAACAATATTTTTGATAATATTGGATGCATTCACTTTTGATAAGATAAATAGAATAATGATTGGAATTATCAAATTATGAATTAATAAAATATAATATCCTCTAGGATTTTGAAACATATGTTTTATTGGTGTTTTCATGATTGTTGCTCCAACAATTAATAAAGCAAGTGTTGCATTCATTGAACCAATAGCAGTTAATGGAGAAAGAAGAGTGGTCGGAAGTCTTATGGAGAAGAAATAACAAAATAACCCTAAAAAAATAGCAATCATATTTCTACCTGTAATAATATTAATTATTTTATCTTTTAGTGGTTGTTTTTGTAGAATGCTAATTCCATAGGACCAACATATCAAATTAAATGCAGTAATAAAGCCTGTACAATAAAAAACACCAATTTGACCATACAATGCGTACATTAATGGAAGACCAATAAAACCACAATTTGTGTACATAATAGCCATTCTTTCAACTAAATAATCTCGTTTATCTGTCTTCTTAATTACAATTAAGGATATTATAATTGCAATAATTATTGAAAAAAAAGATAAAACAAAAGTTGTTATTAGCCCATTTACTTGTTCTAAATTGTAATCTCTTTGGTATGATGTAAAAATTAATAAAGGACTTACAATTTCTAATAGTAGGTTTGTTAAACTTTTTAACCCATTATCATGAATTATTTCTTTTTTATATGTGTATGCTCCAATTGCAAGAATAACTAACATTTGAAGTATTTGAAAACTAGTTTGTGTTGCTATTGTCATTATTTATTCTTCTCGTTTATAGAATCTTAAAATACTTCGTCCATATTTCCTTTCATCATAAAAAACTAAATCACCAATTTGTTCTGGCCATTGGGATCTTTCTTCGCTAGGATAATGAATTATAAATAAGCCACCTTTTTTTACTAATTCGGAGTTTGCGACGGATTCTGTTAGATTTACCTTTCCGTCCATCGGGAATGGGGGATCAGCATAAACGATGTCATATGATCGCTTTGCAGTAGGAATAAATCTATTCACATCTGCCATAAATAATACTATTTTTGATTCTACAATTGATATATTTTTTAAAATTACAGGTTTCTTTCCTCTATCTTTCTCAACAATATGAACAGGATTTGCTCCTCGAGAAGCAGCTTCAATCCCTACACAACCACTTCCTGTAAATAAATCAAGAAATGAATAATCCTCTAAATTCCCTAAGATAGAGAATAAAGATTCTCTCATTCTATCCATTGCAGGTCTAATAACTCCTGGAGGACAAGTTATTGTTCTTCCTCTATATTTTCCACCGGTAATTCTCATTTTCCCTCTTATTCTTCTTCGAAAGGGTTTGCTGTTTTAAGAACCCTATCTATAATTCTATTTTCCAATTTGATAAATCCAGGATCATCTTTTAATATTTTATCACAATACTCTCTTGCAATTTTTATTAATTCTAAATCATTAACAAGAGATGCAAAATGTAATCTAATAAAACCGGATTGTTTTGTTCCTAATATATCTCCAGGTCCTCTTAATACTAAATCTTTTTCAGCAATAATAAAACCATCGTTTGTTTCATGCATTACTTTTAATCTGTTTTTACCAAGCTCACTAATATTATTGTCAAAAACTAAAAAGCAAAAAGATTGTAAAGAAGATCTTCCAACTCTTCCTCTTAATTGGTGTAATGCTGATAAACCAAAAATATCCGCATGCTCAATTATTATGCAAGTAGCATTTGGAACATCAATTCCCACTTCTATAACACTTGTAGATACAATATATGATAATTCACCTTTTTTAAACCTATTTAGTATGGATATTTTTTCTTCATCCTCAATCTTACTATGCAAAAGAGCTGAGGGAACTCCAGGATATTCTTTTTTTAGATATTCAAACATATTTGTAACATCTCTTAATTCTTGAGGTCCTGAATCATCAATTCTGGGATATACAAAATAAGCTTGATGCCCTCGTCTAAATTCAACACCGATTGCTTTATACATTCTTTTTCTTGAAGTTTCACCTACAAGATGTGTAATAATCGGTTTTCTCCCTAAGGGTAAACTATTTATTGTTGAAATATTTAAATCCCCAAATACTGTTAAAGCTAGAGTTCTTGGAATAGGTGTTGCACTCATCATTAATATGTTGGGATCGATTCCCTTAGATAATAATTTTTCTCTTTGGGTTACTCCAAAGCGATGTTGCTCATCAATAATAATATACTTTAAATTTTTGAATTCAACATTGTCACTAAATAAAGCATGAGTTCCAATTAATAAATTGATTTCACCATTTTTGATGCCCTCTAATATAGGTTTTCTTTGTTTTTGTTTAACTGAACCAGTTAATAAGGCTATTGTTATTCCTAAGGGTTCTAAAAGTTCTGCTGCTTTTTGTGCATGTTGATTTGCTAGTAATTCTGTTGGAGCCATGAAAGCAACTTGATGATTTTTAGAGATTTCGTGAAGTGCTGAAGCCCAAGCAATTAAAGTTTTTCCAGCACCTACATCTCCTTGTAGCATTCTATTCATAGCAAAATTATTGTCTAAATCTAATCTAATTTCTTTTAATACTTTTATTTGATCTTCTGTTAATTTAAATTGTAAATTTTTAATAAAATTTAATTCTAATGGAGATGGAATACTTTTTACTTTAGTATAATTTTTATTTATGTTTAAATTCTTTCTTGCAATTAATTGCATATAAAAATGTTCACTAAGTGCTAAAGTTTTTCTTGCTAGTTTTAATTGATTAATATCTTTTGGAAAATGATAAGCTCTAATTGCTTTGTTAAAAGGCATTAATGATAAATCATCGATAATATATTGAGGTAATTCATCTTCAAACGAAACATCTTTTGAAAATATTTCAAGAAGATTTTTTTTAATAAGTTTTTGTGTTAATGTTCCTTTTAACGGATATAAAGGGATAATTTGTCCAAAAGGCGGTGGAGGATTTTCAATGTCTTTAATTTCATAGAGTTCAAAACTTGAAGCCTGGAGTTCTCCATTGTGAGAAGAAACGGTAGCGTAAATATAATATATTTTATTAATTTTAATCATTTTTTGTAAAAAATTACGACCAAAACATAGTAAATTTAATCTTCTTCCACCGAAATAACTTTCTGTGACTATTTTTAATGTTTTCCCTTTTTGAGAAAAATTTCCAAAGAAAGAATAAGCTTTAATACTTATAAAAGTATTTACTTGAATATTGTCGCTAAAATATTTAGGAACATCTTCTAAATTAATTAATTGGGTTCTATCTTCTCTGTCTCTAGGGCTAAGTAGAAGCAAATCTGCATATGTATTTACCCCTAAAGAAGCATAACTTTCTCTAGCAGAATCTCCAACTCCTTTTAATTTTGTAATTTCAGTTGAATAATTCCTAATAAACATATAATAGCCTTATAAAGATACTAAATATGAAATGAGGCCAGTTATTACAGCTCTAGTTAATAAATAAATCAAAATTGTAAATACTGTACTTGTAATTAAGAGTGTTCTATCCGATACGATTTTACTAAAGAAAAAGACTTTTTGAATCCAATTCAAGAAATCTCCAATTATATTTTCAATTCCTCTTATGAAAGAAATAGTATTAGGACCTTTTTTGAAACATAGGACTAATCGTACAATTATTAATATAGTAAGTATTAGCAAAAATGGTGATATAAGATAGGACCATAATGTACTAATTATTAAAGCTAAAATTAAAAATAATGTTATTTCCCCTGTTGTCCCAAATAAATGAAGAATGCTTTGTACTATTGAGAGTAAAGCAAATGCTAAAAGAGGGGTGAAATCAATATTTTTTGTTTTTAAAAAGTTTACATTTCTAAATAAATTTAAATAAGGATCTACTACTTGTTTTAAAATATTATAAAATCCATTATTAGTCATTGGTGAAAAAGAAGTAAACCAAGTGAAAATAATTCTTATCCATATTAATAAATTATAGATTGCAATTATTTGTGCTAAAACTAAAGCTGTTTTCATTAATACTGTTGATTCTTGTATATTCATATTTTCCTCTAATTAAACCAAATTTCAATTATTTCTGGTCTTTCGTTGATTTGTGAGACAAATTCTTCACTATATTGTACATTAAAAACTACATTACATCTAATTTTTATTGGATTATTATCTTCTTCTATTTCAATTTCTTCTTCAGTTGTAATTAATTTTTCCTTTTTAATAATTAAATTTAGATTAAGAGGTCCTGAATTTCCCATAATAATATTTTTAAGTGGCTCTAAGCCAATATCTTTCGCTACATCATAATTAATTACAATATTGCAAGTTGAAAGAGCGATAGGCGGTAACTCTCTAGGGTCCATAATATCTTCAATGTCAAAATCAATTTTAGTCTCATCTCTATAGTTTTTTTTGAATTTACCAATAAAGCCATAAATTGTATCAACCTCACATTTATGATTGAATTTTTCATAAGCTTTATTAAATAAGCCACTTTCAATGCTCCCATTCGCATCAGACAATACAAGAAATGACATCTTCTTGCCTGCTTGGGATGTAAATTCTTTTTTTTGAGATACTGTAGCAACTAAAGCTGTTCTTTGATTTAAAATAAATTTTTCAGGTTTTGATAAATCAAAAATAACACTATTTTGAATTTCTGTTTTGTAAACATCTAAAGGATGTCCAGAAATGTAAAAACCAAGTAATTCCCTTTCTCTTTCTAGTTTTTCTAAAATATTCCAATCTGGTAGATTTGGAATTACAAAGTCTGTAAAAGAGTCTTGTTCAAATTCTTCAAATAAGCTCATTTGACCTATAGCTTTATCTTCAATAATACCTTGAGCAAATTTAACAGCTTCAGGTAAAGCTTCTAATAAGGAAGGTCTGTTTATATTTAATAAATCAAAAGCTCCAGCGATTATTAAAGATTCTAATAATTTTGAATTTAATACTTTAGGATTACTTCTTTGGAGAAAATCCATAAATGAAGTATAAGGTCCTTTGTTTTCTCTTTCTTCTATAATTTTTGCAACAGCAACTTCTCCAACATTTTTAATACCAGCTAAACCATAAACAATTTTATTATCAACAACGCTAAAGCTTTTTTCTGAAAAATTAATTGAAGGTGGCATTATTTCTAAACCCATATTTTCAGCAACATTTAAATATTCCTTGAATTTATCCGGGTTATTCATTTCATTAGTCAAGTTTGCAGCTAAAAATTCTGCTGGGTAATTTGCTTTTAGAAAAGCCGTTTGATATGCTACAACTGAATATGCAACAGCATGTGACTTGTTAAATCCATATCCAGCAAAAGGTTCTAACATCTCAAAAATCTCAATTGCATGTTCTCTACTATGTCCTTTTTTTGCAGCGCCTTCTATAAAAATTTTTTTTTGTTCTTCTAGTTCATATACTTTTTTCTTACCCATTATTCTTCTTAAAATATCTGCTTGACCAAGAGAATATCCAGCAATTATTTGAGCAACTTTCATAACTTGTTCTTGATAAACGATTACGCCATAGGTGGTTTTTAGTTCATCTTCAAGTGCTGGGTCAGCATATCTTATTGGTTCTCGTCCATGTTTTGCTTCAATAAATTGAGGGATATATGCCATTGGCCCTGGTCTATATAGGGCATTCAAAGCGACTAAATCTTCAATATTACTTGGTTCAGCTTGTTTTAAAATTTTTTGCATTCCTGCTGATTCAAATTGGAAGACACAAGAAGAATCTCCATTTTGTAGCATTTTAAATGTTGCTTCGTCTGTTTCACTAATTTCTTCTATTTTAAAATTTTTGTTTTTTTTATGTATTAAATCAACACAATGTTTAATTAAAGTAAGTGTTTTTAATCCTAAAAAGTCCATTTTAACTAGGCCACATTCTTCAATTAAATCCATTGTATATTCAGTTGAAACAGCTCCAGTTTTTGGATCTTTATATAATGGAACATATTTTGTTAACTCTTCTTTTCCAATAACAACCCCTGCAGCATGAGTTGAGATATGTCTATTAAGTCCTTCGAGTCGGCTTGCTACAGCAAATAATGTTTCGTAAACTCCACCTTGCTCTTTTATTTCTCTAAGTTCTTGACTCATTTCAAGTGCTTTTTTTACACTCATTTTTCTTTCATCAGGAATTAGTTTTGCAATACGGTTTGCTTCAGCAAAAGGAATATCTAAAACTCTTGCACAGTCTTTTATTACAGCTTTTGTTTTTAAAGTTCCAAATGTTGCGATCTGAGAAACTTTTTCAACACCATAATGTTCTGTTACATAATCTATAACTTCAGCTCGTCTTTCTTGGCAAAAATCTATATCGAAGTCAGGCATACTAACCCTATCAGGATTTAAAAATCTTTCAAAAAGTAAGTTGTATTTCATAGGATCAACGTCAGTAATTCCAAGAGAATAAGCGACAATAGATCCAGCACCAGAGCCTCTACCTGGACCAACCGGAATATTATGTTGTTTAGCCCAATAAATATAATCTCTAACAATTAAAAAATATCCAGGGAATTTCATATCTATAATTGTTTTTAATTCATATTCTAATCTATCTTTATATTCTTGCGGAATTTCTTTATATCTTTCTTTTAATCCTTCTCTGGATAAGTGAATAAGGTATTCAGATTCATCCTTAAAGGGCTCAGGAATGGTTGACTCAGGTAAAATAGCTCCTGGAAAATTAATTGTTAGATTACATCTACTTGCAATAGTATTTGTATTTTCGATAGCTTCTGGATAGTCTATAAAAATTTGTTCCATTTGCTGAGGACTTTTAAAATAAAATTCTTTTCCCTTAAAGCGCATTCTATTTTCATCTGATAATTTTGCACCTGTTCCGATACATAGTAAAACATCTTGAGATAACCAGTCAGAATCTTCAATGTAATGAATATCATTTGTACAAACTAATGGAATATTTGTTTCTTTTGCAAGTTTTGCAAGAATAGGATTTGTTCTTTTTTGTTCTTCTAATCCATGGTCTTGTAATTCAATATAATAGCGATTGTCATCAAAAACACTCGCATGCCATAATGCTCTTTCTTTTGCTTTTTCATAATTATCACTTAGGATTAATTGAAGAATTTCACCTCCTAAACAGGCTGACAAACAAATTAATCCTTCATTGTATTTTTTTAGTAATTCATCATCAATTCTTGGCCTTTTATAATAGCCTTCTGTGTATGATATTGAAACAAGTTTTAAAAGATTTCTATAACCCGTTTCATTCATTGCTAATAAAATTAAATGGTATCTTTTTGTATTATCCTCATATCCTATTGGTTTTTTTAAATCATGACCTTCAGGGTTTGAATAAAATTCACAGCCTATAATTGGATTAATTTCTGCATTTTTACAGGCTGAATAAAATCTTAAAGCACCAAAGAGATTCCCATGATCAGTAATAGCTAGACTTTTCATATTATATTCTTTGGCTTTCTCAATATATCTATTAATTGGTGCGGCTCCATCAAGAAGTGAAAAATCAGTATGATTATGAAGATGAACAAAATTTGACAATATTTTCTCCTAAGTGTGTATTTCTATTTCTATTTAATATCTTTTAGACTGTTTTATCAATGGTCTTTTTTGTTGGTGTTAATTGATATAGAACGGTTTGTAATATTCTTTTAGTTCTTTCTTTTTGCAAAGGAGTTACTCCTTCTAAATTTTCATCAATTTCAGCTATATATCTTTTTGAAATTGAAGTAGTTGTTTTTGGAATAATTGGAATTTGAGCACCCTCTAATTCAGATAGAATATTACTTGAATTAAAGATCCCTGCCTTAGGAAAGGTAACACAAAGTTTTAAATTGTTAATTAATGTCTGATTTATATCTGCTCTAAAAGCAAAGATAACAGAGGATTCAGGATCTTTTATAGGACTGCCAATACTAATAAATCTTTCAAAATCATAAGTTTCTAATGGTATTTTTATTTTTTTAATAATTGTCCCTTTTTCAAGTAATAAATTATTTTTTTTATACATTTTTTCAATTGGAATTATTTTTGTATTTAATTTATTTTTTGATAAATCTAATAATTCTACTGTTGCCCCCATACAAGATAATGTAGCAGGTAGAGAATATCGGATCTCAGAAGTGGCTAAAGCTCCTCCAATTGTGATTTGGTTTCGAATAATATGCGTAGCTGTATTAATTAAAGTGTCTAAAAGTAAATCATTAAAGGCTAAATTCCCTATTTCTAAAAGTTTGTTGGTTGTTACCATTGCTCCAACTTCAACATGTTTAATATTTCTTGTAACTTCAAACAATTCTTTAATTTTTTCTAATGAAATTATTGTTTTAGAGTTATTGTTTGGAAATAAATCCCCTTTTTTCATTAAATGTGTGCCCCCTGCAAAAAAAATGTAGTCAGGGTTTTTTAAAACAGCTTGATGCAATTCATTAATATTTTCAGGAATAATTAATTTTTTATTTTTATAATACACGGCGCTTTATCCTATCTTCTAAGGCTTTTATTACTATTTGATATAGATCTTTTGTATTTAAACAGGAGCAAGAATTTAATGAAAATTCCCTTTCTGCAGTTTCAAAATCGATTTGATTTTTTTCATCCTCATCTATGGCTTTTGTTAAGAATTTCTTTGAAAAATCATCGGCATTACCATCAAGCCTTTTTGTTTTTGCTTTTAATAACATTGATTCGATAATTAGAGTTTTCGCTTCATAACAATTTGGACAAGGCTCAATATTTAAAGCATCATAAGTTCGCCTTATATTTCTATAATGAGCACTTTGCATGAAATTATCGAAAGTAGTAATAGTTTTACCTTGTAGTTTGTAGGCAGGAATTAGACAACTTAAAACAGGCTCTTTATCTAGAATTACTAAACAGTTTCCACAAATATTTTGATTGTTTAAACAATTTCTCATAGGGACATCAATATTTAAATCTTCATATAATATTTGAGATAAAGGTTTCATTTCATCTACAAACAATTCAAGTGCTGTTTTATTTAATTTTAATGATAATTTAATCATATATTTTCTCCTATCGCTGAGAGTATTTTTTCACTTGTAATTGGTAATGAAATATTTTCTATATTTAGGGCCATTTCTAATGCAGTATTGAAAGCGGCACTTACAACACCTTTTATTCCACTTGTAATACTATCACTTATATTGTCATATTTATGTTTTATTTTTATATCAATAAAAAAATCATCATCTTTTGCTAGCTTTGCACCCATTTCAATTAAATAACTAATAATGACTTGTTTTAAGTTAGAAGTATAAGACTTTTCATCAACTAGAGATCCAATTGAACAGTTTACCCAAACACTATTTACAATCGGCTCTAAAGAAATAGGGTTTATACTTGCTTCAATTATCATTGTAATCCAAGATTTACTTGAAAATAATATTGTTTTATTTCCTTTTTTTGTGCCTCCTAAAGTAACACTAATTGGGAGCCCTTCAATAAATCTTTTTTCATTTATTTTATCACAAGCTAGTTTTATTTGTGATGCCATTATCCCACTATTTACAGATAAAACATTTGGACCACTATCTATTAAATCAGGACCTTCCTCTGTAAATTGTACATTATCAAATTTGACATCTAATTCTTCAGAAATTATTTTTTTCCAAATTTTACTTCCTTTACTATTGTTGAAAAAGGATGTGTTTAGTTCGGCTTTTCCATCAAAATTTAAAGAAAGTTTTATCTTGGGTGAACAATAATTTTCATTCGAAAAAGAAAAACCACTAATGCTTGGAGCTATTGCTAAGCCGATTCCTCTTGCGTATGGGGCAAATGTTGATAGTTTTTTATCAAAAATTGAATTAACTTTATAAGCAGCATATTTTCTATTGAAAAAACTTCTTTCAACTAATTCTTGAATTGTTTGTTTCTGTTCTTGTATTGATTCAATTTCTATTGTTTTTTTATGTATTAAACTTTCCGATAAGCTTTGAGATAACCAAAAGAAAGGTGAAAGGCCTAAGCTTTTTCCTAATTTTGTTGAATGTGTTTGGCTAGATGTTATAGCATTTACATATCCTAATCCACCAAAAAAATGAGAGGGTTCGTATGCACTTTGAATGAAGTTAATATTTATTTTAATAGCTTTTAAATCATATAAAGGAATTAAGCCTGCGATATATTGCTTGCTAATTTCTTCACTGAATAATAAACTTGCTCCTTGGTCTATTTTTAAATCTATTTTTTCAATTTCTGTTTTATTTTCTTCTTTATTATACCAAGTTTCTCTTTCAATAAAGATTTCAGGACTATATGAAGCTATATTTTCATGAAGAAATACAACTTTTTTACTTTTCAAAGCTGCTAAAGAGGCAATACTTGCTAAAATTCCAGGTTGAATTAACATTTCATCTTTTTTTGCATAAGTATTTTTTTTATGAACGATAATTTTTTTCTTATTGAAACTGCAAACTCCATTAACTGTGTTTATTATAAAAGCAGGCCATTGTGTTGGGCTATAAATATGTAAGTTATCATTTTCTACTTCAACAATTATTTTTGTAGTTTTTTGTATTTGAGATTTTTTTCTACTAAATTTTAAACTAGATTTATAAGAAAGATATTTTTTTTCATTATCCTCTTCAGTTTTTTGAGCTAAAGATAATGAATTTATTTTTTCTAATTCTTGATCAAAATTGCCTTGTTCAAATACTATTGTTTTCTCATTTACAGTATTTTTTTTATCTTCTTCCTCAATATCGGAATATGTTATTTTTGTTTTACTGATTATATCCTCAACTATTTCTAAGTTAGGAGCAAAAATACCAAATAAAGGTTGATTAATGTAAGAAATATATGATGAGGCAAATAAAGGTATAGTTTCTTTTAATATTTCAACACGATTAGAACCAATAATATCTTTTGGAAGAATGATTAAACAATCATTAGGAATTTTTGGGAATTCAAATTGAGGGTTTTTTGAAATACCATCTTTAGCTCTTACAACAATCCCATGTATAGCACTTTTGTTATTTAAAGAAAAATTATTGTTTTCCATTATGACCTCACAAGATTAGAATATCATGAAATAGCTTTGATGGAAACTAGGAAAGTTTTATATCTTTTGTGGAAAAAAAATGAATTCTAGTGTACCATGTTAGTATGAATAATAATGAGAAATTAATAGAAGAAATAAAAGAAATAAGTAATAAAATTATAGCCTATCAGAAGGCTTATTATATAGATGCTAAACCGTCCGTAAGCGATAGGGAGTATGATAGATTATTTGATAGATTGTTATTTTTAGAAAAGGAAAATCCTTCATTAAAATTATCTGATTCTCCTACACAAAGGGTTGGAAGTGATTTAGATTCAACTTTTGAAGAGATAGAACATACTATTCCTGTACTTAGTTTGGATAAAGCTTATAGTGGTGAAGAAATAATTTCCTGGATGAAAAAATGTCAAACAAAAGAAAGCTTAGAACTTAATTTTGTTTTGGAGCAAAAGATTGATGGTATCTCTATCGTTTTATATTATGAAAATGGACTTTTAATAAAAGCTGTTACTAGAGGTAATGGATTGATTGGTAATGATGTTACAAATAACGTTAAAACAATAGATTCAGTTCCACTTCGTTTAAATGAAGCTATTAATGTTGCTGTTAGAGGTGAAATTTATTTAGGGAAAAAAGAGTTTGAAGTAATAAATAAAACATTAGAGCAACCTTTTGCAAATCCTAGAAATTTATGTGCTGGTACTATTAGAAGAAAGAAAAGTAGTGAAACGGCTAAAGTTCCTTTAAATATTTTTATTTATGAAGGATTTTTTGACGAAGAGAGTTATCACTTCGATTCACATGTAGAAATCTTGGCTAAGTTAAAACAATTAGGTTTTAGAATAAATCAATCTTTATCTGTTTTTTCTCAAACAAAGGATAAGGCTCAAAATTTACTAGATAATTTAAGTATAGAAGGTAATTCTTTTGAATTTAATTCCTTATATGAAGAGATTAAAAATCAAACAGAAAATCGAGACAATTTAGATTATGAAATTGATGGGCTTGTTATAAAAGTTAATGAAATAAAAGTAAGAGAAACTTTAGGTTATACAGTTCATCACCCAAGATGGGCTATTGCATATAAATTTGAATCTCCTTTTTCTCAAAGTGTGATTACTTCTATTGATGTTCAGGTTGGAAGGACAGGTAGGTTAACACCGGTTGCACGAATTAATCCTGTTGAAATTGGAGGTTCTACCGTAAGTAATGTTACTTTACATAACCAACAGTATATAGATGAATTGGAGCTCTCTTTAGGGGATGTTGTCGAAGTATCAAAGAGAGGTGATGTTATACCCGCAGTTGAAAAAGTAATAGAAAAAAATGAAATTGGAAACACAACTTATAAAATGCCAAGCCAATGTCCTATTTGTTCTACTCCAGTAGAAATAAGAGGCTCTCATACCTTTTGTCCAAATGTATATTGTCCAAAACAAATTTTTGGAAGGTTAGAATTTTTTGTTGGAAAAGGGCAAATGGATATTGATACTTTAGGCCCAAAAACAATTGAAGTTTTGTTAAAATTAAATTTAGTAAAAGATATTCAAGATATATATAACATTAATTATGAAAAACTTAGTGAAGAAAAAGGTTTTGGTGATAAAAAAATTAAAGCCATTATTGATGCTGTTGAAGAGAGTAAAAAACAACCATTTAGTAGAGTTTTAATTTCTCTTGGAATTTCAGAAGTTGGAAAAAAAATTGTTGAAATGCTAATTAATAATGGTTTTAATTCGATGGATAAATTATTTGAGATTGCTGATAAAAAAGATTATGAGGCTTTATGTGCTATTCCATTGATAGCAGAAAAAACAGCCCATAATATTATTGATACTTTAAATGATCCAACTATGAGAGAAAGAATATCTGCTTTAAAAGAATATTCTTTGAACATGGATGAAGAAATTAACAATAATAATGAATTTGAACAAATCTTTGTTGATCAAGTCTGGGCTGTAACAGGTTCTTTTGAGAATTATAATCCAAGGGATTTGGCTTTAAAAGAGATTGAAAAAAGAGGGGGAAGAACGGTTTCCTCAATTTCATCCAAAACAACACATTTATTATTAGGAAAAAATGGTGGAAGTAAAAAAGTAAAAGCTCAAAATTTGGGAATAAAAATAGTCGAGGAACCTGAATTTAATAATTTAATAAGATTTAATACAAAAGAAGATACTAAAAAGGAAATTGTTTTTGAACAAGGGGAATTGTTTTAACCTTTTTTGCATAAATAATAAATATTAATACAAATTAATGTATATTAATGTAGAAAAATAATTGAAATTTCATTATTTTATAAAAAATAATTAAGAGGGAGTGAGATATTATGAATGAATTGGCTAAAGAATTAAACGAGACTTTAAAAGGTAGTGTAGTATATGATTTGTTATCTGATTACGGTAAAAGGATGTATTTCCCAAAAGGTATTGTAGCTCAAAGTGCACAAGCAAAAGCAAAAGCTACAAGATATAATGCAACAGTAGGTCAAGCGTTTAAAAATGGTTCTCCTCTGTATTTAGATGAAATATATGATACTTTTAATAAAGATAAAATTACACCTAGTGAAATTTTTACTTATGCACCAGGAGGTGGTTTACCTCAATTAAAAGAGCTTTGGAGAGAAGATATGCTTGAAAAAAATCCTTCTTTACAAGGTAAATCTTTTTCGATTCCTGTAGTTACTGGTGGGTTAACTCAAGCTTTATCAATAATATTAAGATTATTTTTAGATGAAGATGATACTGTTATTTTGCCTCATTTATTCTGGGATAATTACGATTTAATAATTAAAGAAAATGTTAATGCATCTTTTGATACTTTCCCATTATATGATGAAACAAACCAAGCCTTTAATATTAAGGGATTCAAAGAAGCTATTGAAAATTCCACATCAAAAAAAATAGTTGTAATATTAAACTTTCCTAATAATCCAACAGGTTATACTCCAACTAATGATGAAATGGATAAAATTGCAGAAATTTTAATAAATGCTGCTAAAGCTAATAAAAAAGTATTAGCTATTTGTGATGATGCTTATTTTGGCTTATTCTATGAAGAAAATACCGCAAGAGAATCATTGTTTGCAAAAATTGCGGATGCTCATGAAAATTTATTTGCAGTAAAGGGTGATGGAGCTACAAAAGAAGCAATGGTTTGGGGTTTCCGTGTTGGTTTTATTACAGTTTCTACAAAAAACTTTTCTCTAGAACAATATGATGCTTTTAATAAAAAAGTATTAAGTAGTATTAGATCTTCAGTTTCTAATTGTAGCAAACCTTCTCAAAGTCTTTTAATTAAAGCTTTATCGAATAAAGAAGCTTATAATAAAGGAAAAGAGGAAGCTCGAAAAGAAATGGAGTTGCGTTATCGTTTAATAAAAGATAAATTAAAAGAGAAAGAAGCAATTGATTATTTTAAACCTCTTGCATTTAATAGTGGATATTTTTTATCATTTGAATGTAAAGGTGATGTTGAAGAATTAAGATTATATCTTTTAGAAAAGTATAATATTGGTGCAATTAATATTATGAATAAAGTGTTTAGAGTAGCTTATTGTTCTGTAGACACAGAAAATTTATCAGATTTGTTTGATATAATTTATAAGGCAGCTGGAGAATTATGGACTTAAAAACTAAAATTTACCTAGTAAATACAGAGAATGAAAAATTCATGGGGATAGGCGTAGTATGGCTTTTAGAAGAGATAAAAAAACAATCTTCATTAAGAGCTGCGGCTAATGAAATTGGAATATCTTATTCTAAAGCTTATTCTATGATGTCTATGTTAGAAGATTCTTTGGGTAAGGTAATTTTAGTTAGAAGAAGAGGTGGGTACTCAAGGCAAGGTGCTTATTTAACAGATTTTGGTGAAGAATTTTTGAAACAATACAAAAGTTTTCATGACGAAATTAAAGAAGTAACAAAAATTCCTTATCAAAAATTTAATAAAGATTTAAATTCTTTATTAAATGAATATGATAAGGAAGGAAATAAAATATAAATTTAATGCAGGATTTCTATGCAAAGATAGTATAGCTAATCCTGTTTTATTAGGAGGAGTCTTAATGAAAAAACAACCAAAAGAAGGTTTGAAATATAATTTTGATATTACTAATTTAGGAGAACCAAAATTATCAACACCAATAATCATGAGTGATAACCATGGTGATGGCCAAGCTGATTATGTAAGTGATGATGATAGACTATATTTTAGTGTTGATTCTCAAGTTGAAGCTGATGGAGAACGCACACCTTTAATAAAAGATACTGTTGAAAAAGCAGGCCCAAGGAAAAAAATCTATTTTAATCCTGCACATGTTCATGCTGCTATTTGTACTTGTGGTGGCATCTGTCCTGGTTTAAATAATGTAATTAGATCTGTAGTTAGATGTTTTTGGTATCGTTATGGCGTAAGAAGAATAAGTGGCGTTCAATTTGGATATCGAGGATTATTAGAAAATTCACCTTGGCCTTTAATTCCTTTAGATCCCGATGTTGTTGATGATATTCAAGAAAAAGGTGGCACAATTTTAGGTTCTGCTAGAGGTGGTGGAATGCAAGTTGATGAGATAGTTGATTCTTTAGAGAGATTAAATATCAATATATTAATAGCAGTTGGAGGAGATGGAACTCTTCGTGGTGCATATGATATTGGAGAAGAAATCAAGAAAAGAGGATTAAAAATTTCTGTAATTGGTGTTCCTAAAACTATAGACAACGACTTATCCTTCATTCAAAGTTCATTTGGTTTTGATACTGCAGTTGGTGCCGCTGTTCCTAGTGTTAGAGGTGCTCATGTTGAGGCTAAAAACTCTATAAATGGAATTGGTTTGGTTAAGGTTATGGGAAGAGAAAGTGGCTTTATTGCTGCACATACTTCTTTAGCTCAAAGTGATGTTAATTTTTGCTTAATTCCAGAAAATCCTTTTGACTTATATGGAAATAATGGTTTATTTAACCATTTGAAAGAAAGACTCATGACTAGAAAACATGCTGTTATTTTGATTGCTGAAGGTGCAGGACAAGACTTAGTTCCATCGACAGGTAAAAAAGACCCATCAGGGAATGTAATGTATACTGATATTGGGATTTTCTTAAAAAACGAAATTAAAAAATATTTTGAAGAAGAAGGTATTGAAATAAATATTAAATATATTGACCCTTCTTATATTATAAGAAGTGCACCAGCTAATTCTTTTGATTCAATTTATTGTGCTCGTTTAGGAGCTCACGCCGCTCATGCAGCTATGGCAGGAAAAACTCAATGTTTAATTTCTCAAATTAATAATAGATTCGTACATATTCCTATTAAACAAGCCGTTTGCAAAAGAAATCATGTTGATGTTGAAGGAAGTCTTTGGAGAGATGTAATTGAAAATACAAGACAACCTTTTTCAATGAAAAATGATAGGGCTATAGATTAATAAATAGTATCGATAAAAAAATAATTAAAAAAGTGTTAAATATTAAAAAAAGGGGTTGAAATATTTTTTTTATTTAGGTATCTTTCGCCTTGTAAGAGAATAAAAAATTCCTCGTTGAATTTTCTCTTCAACCTCCTTTTGTTTTGCCTCGGTAGGCTTTTACCTCCTTTTAGTCTACTGAGGATCTTTTTTGCCCAAATTAAATCAATATTTTATTAAAATACCTAATGAGAGTTGTAAATCATTATATGTGTCAATTGAAGGTTGCAATTCTTTATAATAAATATATGAAAGAGAAGTTTTATTCTGAATATTAATATATTTATTAGATAGTAAAGTATAATTTAATGAAGAATTAATTATGTGTTTTATTGAATAGATTCCATTCTTAAAAATAGTTTCTCCATAGTTAGGTTTATCATCATTAGATGTACTTAGATCATTATTTATATGAGTCGGGGTAAAAATATTTACTTCACCTTTAAGTAAAAGTGAGTAATACATGGTTGCTTTGAATTTATTTAAACTATCATAAACACCTTGGATTTTAAAAGATACAGAATCACCGCCTTCTTTATATCCTATATAGGTTGGTTCAATTACATAACTTTGATTTATAACAAAAGTTCTATCAAAACTAATAAAATCAACTTCATCTCTTCTATAAAGACAAGGTAAAGTAACTAAAGCTTCTGCTGTTAAAGATAATATGTCATCATTAATTGCTTGAACATAATTTAAACCTGATGAAAGGCCCCAAGCAGCCGATTGACTATTATCTTCATTTGGTGCTCTTGCTTGATCTAAAACGAATTGAGTATACCAATTAACTTTATTAAATAATAATATTTCGCTTTCAAAAGAAGCAATTGCATTAAACATTCCTCTCATATTTATATTATGATAAATATATGATGGATTAAAATATAAAAATATTGGACTTGTATTTTTGAACATTACATTTTCACTAACCGCGAAGCGTAAAAAATTAAAAGGAATAAATTCAAGTCTATGAGTCATATACATTTTTATAGAAGTATCTGGGGATTCTCCACTAGCGGTTTGAGTATTTAAAAATGCTACAGTGTTATTTAAATTGAAATTTTTTGAGAAAACTTTTAAATTTATAAAGTTGTTATTAATATGGTCATCAAATATAAAATTACCTATAATACTATTTCCCCAATCAATTTTATCCTTAGAATAATTAAAATTCCAATTTTTCCCACCTATAGAGAAAATAGCTCTCTTAGGAGTATCAAAATCTATATATTTACTTTGTTGAGGGATATTGATACTAAAATTCTTATTATATTGATTAGTCTTGATATTATAGATTATAGAACTAGTATTAGTGGCAATACTTCCAATACCTTCTGGTGCTAATGAAGTGAAAAATGCATCATCTTTCAAATAATAACCGGCTTCATTACTTGGCTCATACTTTCCTTGAGAATATTGCAAATTGCTACTTGTAAAAAAGAAGTCATCTAAAGCAATTTTTAAATTAAGTTTGAGCATTGGAATTCTCTCCTCTTGGGAGAGAATCCAATCTCTATGAGTATTTATATCTTCATTATTATTGTGTGAATAAATTTCAAAACCACCAGAGGTTTCAATATCAAGAGAACTTAAATCATCGATCCTTATATCTAAATTTTCTTTATTTAATTCTTTAGAAACATATTGATAATATTTTTTTGCTGTTTTATTTAAACCATTATAATTTAATGAATTTAAATAAACTTTCATTTGTCCTATTGAATAGGGCTTTACTGCTGTTGGGGGTATTTTATTATCTAAAAAATAAATATAATCTATATAATCATATAAATTGCTATCGATAGATAAAATTTCTTGATCTTTAGAAAAAAGATTAAATGAAATAAATAAAACACAAATAAACAAAAATAATTTTTTCATAATATTCCTTATATACTATAGGATAAACTTAAAACAAGTTGTAAATCAGAAGTTTTTTGACCTGAAATATTTTGATAATTATTAATATTTATATAATCCATTTGAACAAAACAATTTAAATTTTCATTTACTTGATAATTTACACTACCACCAAGAACAATTGTTTGTGAAACGGAATTTCTAAGCGCAATGTCAGAAACAGGCTCTTGTGAACTACTATTGTTATTTGATTCATTATCTGTTGTGGTAGTAGGTGTTATATATGCTGTTGTTGGATCAGTATTATATACTCTATCCCAACAAGTATATTTATCAAAAATACCATGAAGCATGTAGAAAGCATTAGCATTTACTGTCCATTTTCCATAATCTTTTAGTGAAGAATTTAAATTAATAACAATAGCATCACCACCATATTTATAACCTAAGAATTCACTATGATAACGCGCATCATGGTTTGTAAATTCTCGAAATGCTACAACATAGTTTATACCATATTCGTTAGCTGCTTGTTTCTCATTATCTAAACCATCACCTCTCAAATATAAATAAGGATCTGTGTGTGCAAATTCAAGAGATGTTTTTCCCTTGTATTTATTTAAAACATCATAATTATATCTAACTCCAAATAAATATCCAAATGCATTAGGTAATGCCCATGAGGCCACTCCAGGGACAGGTTCTCCTGGTAATGCAAACTCGTCAACAACTCCTTGAGCGTAAATGTTAAAGTTTCTAAAAGGTGTAAAATCCATTTCTGCTGAAAGAAGGGAGTTTGCATTAGCTCTAATGTAGTAGTTATGGAAAATTGCAGTAGGGGATAAATATCTTAAATCTAAAACATTAGTTTCTGATTGATACATAATGCTTTCTGTTAAAGCTATTGTCATTTTATCATTAAACAGTCTGCCTTCTCCTCTGTGAGCAATAAGAGCTCTTGTTCCTTCAACAGGGGATCCTTGTCCAAGGCCAGTAGTTGGATCTATGTCAAGATTGTTTATATAATTCATAGGATGAGGGAAGAAAGCTAAAAGATAAGTGTATTTAAATTGATTTGTAAAAGAAGTGTATCTTAGTTGATCAAGATAGGGTAAATTATCACCAATTATGAAGTTTGAAGATTCTCCATTACCCCATTTTACTCTATCTCTACCAACAGAAAGAGACCAAGTATCTCCGCCAAAAGCTAAGATTCCTCTATAAGGCATATTAAAGTCTAAATCAAAAATACCATTAGGAGGTAATGCAATTATATTTGTAGTAAGAGTTTGTCCTCCAAATACATTTTCTAATGAATAAGTATTTCCTAAAGAAAAATTACCTAATCCATAAAAATTCTTTCCTGCCCAAGATTCAAAGCCGATATTTATTAAAGGTTCACTATCTTTGAAAGAGTAGATGAAATTTTCACGTCTTATAAAATCAGTAGTATTTTGATGAATATAACCTTCAAGATTAAAATCTACACCCCATTTTATTTTTCCATATTCGTTTGAATTATTATCATTGATTGATAAACTGTTTTTAATATATTTGTATAATTTAGCATCTGATGGATTAAATTTACTCGTATCTAGTAAATCTAGCATCATTATTAATTCACTATCGGAATAAGGGGCTGCAGTTGAAGGCATTGCTAGACTTTGAGAAAAATATAAATCTCTTATACCTTCGTATATATCACTATCGATATTTTGAATTCTTTGATGATTGTCTATTGCGAAAATATTATTTGTAAATAGTAAACAAATTAATATAAAAAGTAATAGACCGTTTTTTTTAATTTTCATAAGAGTCTCCCAATTTTAAAAGTTTTGAAATAAAAAAAATGTTTAACATAGATAAGTAACAAAATTTTAGTTTATAAAGACTAAACTAATAAAATATATGTAATTAAAAATACTTAAAAATGCCTAATGATTATAACAAATATTAAACGATAAAGATACAAAAAAAGAGATTCCTTCAATATTTTATAAAAAAATCTCTTTTTAGTTCTAAATTATATGTAAAAAATTAGAGTAATTTAGAGTATGAAAGAAGTAATTGATCTCCTTCGCATCCATTAAGAACTTTTTTTGCCAATATTTTTCCTAATTGAACACCTTCTTGATCAAAAGAATTTAAATTCCAAATAAAGCCTTGGAACATTACTTTATTTTCATAATGAGCTAACAGTGTACCAAGTATTTCAGGAGTAAGTTGTTCTGCACTTAAAAGAGAAGAATATCTATTTCCTTCAAATACTTTATTTGGGTTTTTATCATCTTTTCCTACTGCAAAAGCTACTATTTGAGCTGTTAAATTTGCATTTAACTTTTCTTGGCTAGAGGATCCATCAACCATTATATCTTTTTCAAATTGACTTTTTTTGAATCCAATAAATTGTAAAGGAACAACATCAGTTCCTTGGTGAAGTAATTGATAGAAAGAATGCTGTCCATTAGTACCAGGTTCTCCAAAAATAACAGGACCTGTTACATAATCAATTTCACTACCATTTCTATTTACGTGTTTACCATTACTTTCCATATCTAATTGTTGTAAATGAGCTGGGAATCTAGATAAAGCTTGAGAGTAAGGAAGTACTGCAGTAGAAGGAAGGTTTAAAACATTTCTAAGATATACTCCAATACAAGCATCTAATAATGCTGCATTTTCTAAAATGTTTTCATTTAATGCATTTTTATCAGCTTCGTGTGCACCTTTTAATAATGAATTAAAGGTATCAAAGCCTAAAGCAATTGATAAAATAACCCCACCTACTGCACTAGTTGAGCTATAACGACCACCAATATAATCATCAATAAAGAAAGCATCTAATACTTCTTTGCTACTAGCTAAAGGACTTGTTTTACTTGTAACAGCAATCATATGTTTACTAGGATCAAATCCTTCAATGTTACAAGATTTTAAAGCATCGAAAACAAGATCTTTATTAGTTAAGGTTTCTTGAGTTGTTCCACTTTTTGAAACTAATACAAAAAGTGTAGTTTCAAAATCAATGTCTTTTATTACATCACTTACATCGTCAGGGTCTACATTACTAATAAATTTGGCATCTATTATTTTTTTCCCTTGAGCTAAAATGTAGCCTTTTAATGCTAAATATAAAGCTCTAGGGCCTAAATCGCTTCCTCCAATACCAATTTGGACAACAGTATTGAAAGCTTTGTTTGTTGAACCAAGAATTTCACCATTTCTAACTTTTTTTGAGAAATCTTTTATTCTTTCAAGTTGAGATTTATAAAAATCCCCTTTGTTTTCTTCATCAATTAAAACATCATTTAATAGCTGCCCTCTGCTAAGTTGATGTAAAACAGCTCTATTTTCACCAGTATTTATTCTTTCTCCATTTAAAAGAGTTTTATACTTTTCTATTAATTGTTGTTCTTCGCTTAGTTTTTGAAAAACTTCAATATGTTTTTCACTAACTGGCATAGCAGCATATGAATATTTTAAAGATGAACCACAAGGGGCTTGATACTTTTCAATTCTTTCTTTATTTAATCCACTTTTTAAGTCATAAGCTTTTAATTCTAATAATTCATTATAAGCTGAAAGCTCAGTTAAATTTTTATATTCCATAAATTGTCTCCTAATATCGTTATCATATTTATTGATTAAAAAAAATTCAAGAAAAAAGGCTTTGAATTAATCAAAGCCTATTGTTTTTTATTCTTGGATATCTGGTATTCTATTTTTGAAGCTTTCTTGAAGATCTTCTTTCGTCATACCTTCTCTTAAAATAACAAAAATAGTATCATCCCCCGCTAAAGTTCCAAGTATTTCAGGAATCGCAAGAACATCTAATGCTATTGCTACACTATTGGCATGACCACTTCTAGTTTTAATTACACCAAAGTTTCCACTGAATTCAATTGATAAAATTCCTCTTCTTACATCTTGTATATAACTTTTTTCTGATTCGCTAATTAGGTCATTTTCAGGAAGCGCATAGTAATAACCAGACCAACCATCTGAAATCTTACCAACTTTTAACATTTTTAAATCTCTTGAAAGAGTTGCTTGAGTAACAGAATAACCTTCTTTTTTTAGCATATCTAATAAAGTATCTTGGTTATCTATTCTGTTGTTTTTAATTAAATCTTTTACAAGATTAAGTCTAGTATGGCGTTCACGCATTATTGACTCCTTTGACAGCATGCAAATTTACTGTATAAATATACAATAATAATTGTAATAAAACAAGGCATAAGTAAATTAGATAAAATATAAATATATAAAATACATAAATTATTGTGTATTTTGAAACAAAATGCTTTGTCAAAGTGTAGATAAGTTAATATAAAAAGAAAGCAAAGGCTTGAAAAATAAATTACTAATGTGCATTATTTCATTATGAATACAAATTTAATTGGATTAATTATTTCAGTAATTTATATAAGTTTAATTTTAATTATTGCAGTAATTATTCGAAAAAAAACAAAATTAAAAGATGAGATAATAAGAAAGTTAGTTCATATTTTATCAACTAATTGGTGGATTATAATGATTATATATCTAAAAGATCCTTTGTTTGCCTTAATTGGACCACTTTTTTTTATATTTTTTAATTCTCTGTTTATTTTTTATCCAAGTCTTGGTAAGAGTTTTGGTTGTACTAAAAAAGAAAGAAATTTTGGTTTAGTATATTATCCTTTTTCTTTAGTTATATTAATTTTATTTTCATATTTAGGGAAATTAGAGGTATATTCTGCTACTATAGGTGTTTTTTGTATGGGGTATGGAGATGGCTTTGCTGCTATATTTGGAACTCTTTTTGGAAAGAAAAAAATACCTTTACCAACAGGGGGAAAAACATATTTTGGTAGCTTTGTTATGTTGATTGTATGTTTCTTATGTTGTTTTTTTATTTTTAGTTTTATGACTGATTTTAATATGAAAATGATTATACTATCATCATTGTTGGTAAGTGTTGCAGCATCACTAATAGAAGTAATTACTCCATTAGGTTTAGATAATATTAGTGTTCCGCTGCTGTGTGCCTTGATTGTTGGAGGGTTAATTTAGTGGAGAGGTTTTTAAGTAGTTCGAATCCAAGTTCTATTGCCTATATTGTAGATAAGTTTTTTTTATCATTGAATAATTATATAATTTGGATAATTGTTATTTTATTAGTATTTTCTATCGCGGCATATCTTCTAAAACAATTAACTATTAGTGGTATCATCGGAGCTTTCTTATTAGGTTTAATTATTATTTTAGCCTTTGGTTTTGGGGGCTTAGCAGTTTATTTATTTTTTATCATTGGTGCAGCTATTTTATCAAAATTGAATAAAGATAATCAAATATATATAGAAGCTAAAGAGATTCATGAAAAGGTTGGAAGAAGAGATTTTTCACAAGTCTTTGCTAATGGTGGATTAGGTTTTTTTATTGCAGCTTTATATTTGTTGAATCCAAATCCTATATTAATAATTATGTTTGGAGCAACCGTCGCGGAGGCTGTTAGTGATACTTTTGCAGGAGAAGTAGGGATGCTTTCAAATTCAAAGGTTTTCTCAATATTAACAGGAAGAGAAATGAAACCTGGATTATCTGGAGGGGTTTCTTTTCAAGGGACCTTATCTAGTATTATTGGTTCTTTTCTTGTATCTTTGCTTTGGTATTCTGTTTTTTTTATTCCAGAATTAAAAAACATAGCTTATTTAGCAATTGTAACACTTGCTGGTTTTTCAGGATGTATTGTAGATAGTATTCTTGGTTTAACAATTCAAGCCCATTATTATGATGAAAAAGAAGATAGAATTACAGAAAAAGAATATGTTAATGGTAAAAAATTACCATTGATAAGAGGTTTTAGATTTATAAATAATGATAAAGTTAATTTTATAAGTAATTTATTTAGTGTAGCTTTTGCTGCTTTTTTCTATTTTATTCTAAGATAATTAAAGAGTAAAAAAAATATTAAAGATTGACTTGCTTATTGATAAAAATATTTGTATTTTTTTATAGATAGCTTTTTGCTATATTATTAACTTTAAATAGTTTAATATGAAGAGAGGAAAATTAAATGGCTAAACAACTACAATTTAGTGAAGAATCACGAAAATCTTTAGTAAATGGTGTTGAGAAGATTTCTCGTGCTGTTATGACAACTTTAGGCCCAAAAGGTCGTCTTGTTTTATTAGATAAAAAGTTTGGTGCACCAACCGTAACTAAAGATGGCGTATCAGTAGCTCGTGAAATTGAATTAGAAGATCCCTTTGAAAACATGGGAGCTCAGTTACTAAAAGAAGTTGCTACAAAAACTAATGATGTTGCAGGAGATGGAACAACTACAGCTACAGTATTAGCTTGGTCAATAACAAAAGAAGGAATGAAAAGTGTTGCTTCTGGTGTAAATCCTATGGGAATTAGAAGAGGTATTGATAAAGCAGTTGTAGATGCTGTTGCAGAAATTAAGAAAATGTCTAAATCAATTAAAGATAAAGAAGAAATCGCACAAGTTGCAACAATTAGTGCAAACAACGATAGAACAATTGGTGATGAAATTTCTAATGCAATGGAAAAAGTTGGAAAAGATGGCGTTATTACTGTTGAAGAATCAAAAACTTTTGAAACAACTACAGATTTCGTTGAAGGTATGCAATTCGATAGAGGATATTTAAGCGCATATTTCTGTAACAACAGAGAAACAATGACATCCGTATTAGAGGATCCATTCATTTTGATTTATGATAAGAAAATATCAAACATGAAAGAACTTCTTCCTATTCTTGAAAAAATTGCTCAAACTAACAAACCTTTATTAATAATAGCAGAGGATGTTGAAAGCGAAGCTTTAGCAACCTTAGTTGTTAACTCAGTAAGAGGTATTTTAAATGTAGTTGCTGTTAAAGCTCCAGGTTTTGGAGACAGAAGAAAAGCTATGCTTGAAGATATTGCTATTTTAACTGGTGGTGAAGTAATTAGTGAAGAAATTGGATTAACTTTAGAAAAAGCCGAAATTTCAATGCTTGGAAGAGCAAAGAATGTAAAGGTTGATAAAGAAAATACTACAATTATTAATGGTGCTGGAAAGAAGAGTGATATTGAAGATCGAACAGCTCAAATTAAAGCCCAAATTATTGAATCAACAAGTGATTATGATAAAGAAAAACTTCAAGAAAGACTTGCTAAATTAGCTGGTGGTGTTGCAGTAATTAACGTTGGTGCTGCTACAGAAGTTGAATTAAAAGAGAAAAAACATAGAGTTGAAGATGCTCTAAGTGCAACACGTGCTGCAATTGAAGAAGGTGTTATCCCAGGTGGTGGAGTGGCTCTTGTTCAAGCTGTAAATGCATTAGAAAAGAAAAACCTTGACGATTTAACTGAAGATGAAAAGATTGGATATAAGATTGTAAGAAGAGCTCTTGAAGAACCTATTCGTCAAATAGCTCAAAATGCAGGATTAGACGGTTCAATTATTGCTGATAAATGTAAGAATAATGAAAGTGGTGTTGGTTTCGATGCAAATATCATGAAATGGGTAAATATGGTAGATAGCGGTATCATAGATCCAATGAAAGTTACTCGTTGTGCATTACAAAACGCAGCTTCAATCGCACAATTAATTCTAACAACAGAATGTGCAATTACTGATATTCCACAACCTGAAGCTCCAATGGCTCCTCCAGCAGGTGGCATGGGCGGCATGGGCGGCATGATGTAATATTTTTGAAGAAATATAAGAAATAGGACTTCGTAAAAACGAAGTCCTTATATTATATTCCCATAGACAAAACTTAAAACTTGACTATAATTAACTTAACATGTTATTTTATTTTGCATTGGTATTTGAATTTATTGAATAATTTCAAAGCTATATGTATATTTTTGACATAATAGTAGTATTATGTATTAAAGGTGGTTTATTAAATGAATTCATTATTAGCATTAATGGGTACAACAGCTTCTCAATCTGGAGCATCCCAAGCCGGATCTATGGCTACTTCAATTATTACTTTCGGTTTAATAATTGTTATTATCTATTTCTTAATTATTCGTCCTCAAAGAAAACGTGATAAAGAAGCAAAAGATATGATAGCTTCCGTTGCCAAAGGTGATAAGATTGTTACTATCGGTGGAATACATGGAACAGTTGTTGCAATTAGAGAGCAAACAATTGTAATAAAAGTTGATGATAATTCAAGAATTGAATTTTCAAAGTCAGCTGTTAGTAGTGTAGTTTCAAAAAAAGGTGCTTCTAAAGCTTCAACAAAAAATAAAGCAAAAACAAATAATGCTAAAAAAGAAATTGAAGAAAAAGTAGAAAATACTGATGTTGCAGATGTTGAAGAAAACGTTACAACAGAAGAAATAAAAGAAAAATAAAAAATATCACATAAGTTACTATTGGAGAATGTTATGAAAAAACGTGATCGATTGATCATAGTTCTTTTGGTATTACTTTTGTGCGGTTACTTCCTATATCCAACTTTTAAGTGGTATACAATCGTACCTCAGGAAACAAAAGATCTCGCAAGTGGCTCAAATGAGCAAATTAGAGAGTATGCACGTGGACAGGCAACTCGAGAACTTCGTGCAATTAAAGAATTAGTTTCAAGTGATGCAAATGCTGCAGTTCCAGCAGAGTATTCTTATCTAAAGACAATTGCAAAAGATAATTATCGTGAAATGAGTAAAGATACTCCATCTTCATGGACTATCGAAGCTCTTTGTGCAGGGTTCTATACTGAAAAAGATATGTTTGATTCAATTGAACAGCATTATAGAACTTCTTTGTTAGAAGTTAAAAATCTTAGCGATAATGTATTACAACTAGGTTTGGATTTACGTGGAGGTATGAGTATTTTATTAGATGCTGATGTTTCTTCATATAATGAAAAAGTTGGAAAAACAGCAAGTTCTTCTGAAATAAATGCCTTAGTCCTTCAAGATATTGAAATTCTTCAAAATCGTATTGACCAATTTGGTGTAAGTGAACCTGAAATAAGATTACAAGGAAATGATCAAATTTTAGTTGAAATTCCTGGTGCTGCTGACCCTGAAAGAGTAAATTCATTCTTACAAGGAAAAGGTTCATTATTATTCCAAGTAGTTGATCAAGCTTTAACTACAGAATTAAATACTTATTTTAATGAAAACCCTGCTGAAGTATATACAGAAAGTGGAGCTATAAAGCAACCTGATTTCTTACCAGCTGGCAAGATTGCTGCAGGTTTCTATGAAAAAGATTCATATGGAATTGATGAGTTAAAAAGTTATGTAGTTTTAGATTCTGAAATAGGTCTAGATGGTATTCATTTAGAAAGTGCTCAAACTGGAACAAATTCAATTACAGGACAACCTGTTGTTAATTTCCATTTAGATGCAAGTGGTGGAGACGCTTTCTATAAGTTTACTTCAACACATGTTGGCGATTCAATGGCTGTTGTTATGGATGGGAAAGTAAAATCTGTTGCTACAATTAATGAACCAATTCGTCAAGATGTTCAAATTTCTGGATTCAGTCAATCTGAAGCATCAGATTTAGCTATTGTATTAAGAACTGCTGCTCTTCCTATTGAATTAGTTGTATCAAGTCAACAGGCTGTAGGTGCAACTTTAGGTGAAGATGCTGTTTCCGCTGGTTTACAAGCAATTGCAATCGGTTTGGCTTTAGTTGTTGTATTTATGTTCATTTATTATAGCTTAAGTGGTCTTGTTGCAAATTTGGCATTAATTCTTAACTTAATTATGATGTTGGCTATTTTATCAGCATTCAAGTTTACTTTAACATTAACTTCAATTGCAGGTTTAATTTTAACATTAGGTATGGCCGTTGATGCAAATGTAATTATATTTGAACGTATCAAAGAAGAATTAAAATTTGGTAAAAGCCCTCAAGTTTCTATAAAAACTGGATTTGGAAAAGCTTTCTGGACAATTATGGATGCTAATATTACAACAATTATTGCTGCTTTAGTATTGTCTCAATTAGGTTCAAGTGCTGTTAAGGGTTTTGCTAATACATTAGCTATTGGTATTATTAGTTCTTTATTTACTGCTTTATTTGTATCTCATTTAATTTTTGATGCTGCAGTCACAGATCGTGAAGGCGCCAAATTACAAATAACCTGGAGGAAAAAATAATGAAAAAGAATCTTCCTGTTATTAAAACACGCTTTATCGCGTTAACATTCTCAATCGTATTATTATTAATTGGTATTGGCTCTTTCATTTTTAATGGTGGATTTAATACTGGTATTGACTTTGAAAGTGGTTTAAGCCAAAGAATTCAAATCGCTCCTACTGGTTTATCATTAACTTATAAAGGTGCAGAAGATGTATTAATTTCTGTAAATAATGGTAATCTTAGTGTAGAAGAAAGAGGCGAAAGTGGTGTAAAAACTACAGTATTTACAAGTGCTGAATATCCAACTGCAAAAGATTTAGCTTCTGGTTTAGAAAAAATTGAAGGAATTAGCGTTGTTGTTTTAAATAATGATTATAAAACAGATACAATGTTATCTGGATATGGATTCCCTGCAACTTTATCTGATGAAGCAACTGACTTAAATTTTGCTGTTACCGGTAGTGCTTCAATTGATGAAATTAGAGCTGCTTTATCTGATTTAGGTAATGTTCAAGTTCAAACAGTTGGTAATGAAGAAAATCAAATTTTCCAAATTAGATTAGGAACAAATGATGGTGATACTCAAGATAGTATGGAAAAATCTGTTTCTAATGACTTAGAAAAAGTTTATAACAATGGTTTTGTTGTTCTCGAAAGTAATTTCGTAGGTCCAAGATTTAGTAGAACTTTAGTTTATGGTTCATTGCTTGCAGTTATTGTTGCAATGGTCTTAATTCTATTCTATATTTGGGTAAGATTTAGATTTGCATATGCAGTATCTTCTTTAATTGCATTAACTCATGATGTATTGTTATTGTTAGGCTTTATTGTATTATTTAGATTTGAAGTTTCAAGTACTACAATTGCTGCAGTCTTAACTATCATTGGTTATTCATTAAATGCTACAATTGTTATTTTTGATAGAATACGTGAAAATAGTGGATTAATGAAAGAAAAACCATTTAAAGAAGTTATTGAACATAGTGTTACTCAATCATTAACTCGTACAATTATTTCAAGTTTGACAACAGTTTTAGCTGTTCTACCTCTTGCTATCTTAGCTAGTGGAACAATTAGATTGTTTGCTATAAACCTTATTTTTGGTATCGTAATTGGTACATATTCATCTAACTTTATTGCACCTTCTTTCCTATATTGGATAAGTGGCGGACAACATGTAAATGAAAAAAAGAAAGATAAGTAAAACTTAAGAATAAATAAATTAATTAAAGGGGGTGTTGCAAAAGTCTTTTTTAGAAAGGACTGAGTAGCGCCTTCTTTTTTATGCTCAAATCTTTATTAGAATTTTGGCTTAGCTTAGATTATC
>RZYO01000299.1 GCA_009930325.1 Spirochaetia bacterium
TTTTTTTTGTATATATTATTCAGAATATTCTGATAACTTGCTGCAGCATAAGATATTGTAGTACAATATGGCATATCTTATTGTATATACAACTATAAATTATCTAACTATTTAGATAATAAAAATAGAGATTGCTTTATCTATTGATCTATGGTATAATCTTTCTGTAGTTGATTTAATACAATTATCAATTAAAGGGAGAGTGTTGAAGATGATATTAAGATTTTCCGTATTGAATGAAGATAATAAGTATACAGCAAAAAGTATCAAGGAATGTAGGAATGATATTGATAAACAGTTATGGAAGATGCATGAAACAATTCCTGATAGAATTTGGAATTGTGGGAAAACTTTTGCTGAAAGGATTGGGTGAATTAAGATATTGACAGTATCTATTCTTTATGCTATAATCTGTTTCCAGTTAAGGAACAACAGACAAGGAGTGATTTGATATGAATAGTTTTATTCCTTTTATTTGTCAAACTATTGCTGCTTCTTTTCTGATGATTGTAGTTCTTTATCTATCTAAATAAGGAAGGATGATATATAATGGAAAATATCATGTATAATAAAAAAGATGCTGAGAAGAGTAACAGGATTAAGATTACTGCTAAATTTCTTGCTGATGGAAGCATTAGACTCCGTAGTATTGAGAATGCTCTATCTATGGAAGAGATAGAAAAATTGCAGTATGGTAATGAAATTGCTAGGATTTATAAAAGTAGTGGAGAATACTTTGTTCAGTTTTCATCTGATAAGCCTACTATTATGTTGTATAGTAGTTGTTATGGTGGTAGAATAGATATTCCTTTCAATGGTAGTGTTCGTATGGAAAAAGAAGATTTTGATAAATTGGTTAATGTTATGAGGAATATTGGAAAAAGTTTTTCTATGATTAAACATTCTGTAATTAAGAATATGGAATCGAATACTACATTTGAAGTAATTATTTAAAGGAGGATATAATATGAGCATGAATTCTTTTATTGCAAAGTGTAACTGTAAACATGAAGGACAAGATAAATTATATGGTAATGGAAATAGACTATTTAATGTAGGAACTAAAGGTGGACATTGTACTGTATGTGGTAGTAGCAAGGATAAGCCAAAGGATACTGCTGTTAGTTAAATAATAATTATTATAAAGAGAGAACTGATTATTATATTGGTCTCTCTTTTTTTTTATATTGAATTATCTTTCTATTTAATCTATTGAATTACTATTGCTATTTCTCTTGAGGTATGCTATAATCTTCTTGTAGTTGTTAATACATCTTAAACAAGGAGCGTGGTAGATATGAGAATGAGTGCAGAATTGTATAAGGATATTAAAAGTTCAATGGATAAGTTTGTTGAAATGTTTCCTCAAGAAACAAGCGAACATGTTGAATTGATTTATATGACTGGAGAATATAAGAATTTTAGAAAGAGAGTTATATTTGATATTTTTCATGCTGTTAATGAATGGAATCAGATACATACTCAAAAGTATATTAAAGATCATATACTGGAAGAAGGTTTGATTGATTGTCATTTGTATGATGCTTTGATTAGAATGAGCAAGAATAATAAGTTTATTGATGAACTTATTTCTAAATATGAAATTCTACTTAAAAAGGAGAGTGTATAATTATGAAATTGAATAAGGTTGAAAAGACTATTCTTAGACAGATTGAAGTTGTTGGTGATAGCATCAGAAAGGGATTCAATACTATTGTTGCTATCAAGGATTATTATAATGCTTATAGAAATATTCATGATCCTATTATGGATATTGAAGATGTAACTAATCTTCTTATTTTTATGAAGAATGTGAATAAGGTGATTAGCAATAGTGATGGTGAATATTATCTGATATAATATATACAATAGCCCAATTAATAGTTGTTTAATTGGGCTGTTTCTTTTCTTCTTATGCTATTGCTTTAT
>RZYO01000114.1 GCA_009930325.1 Spirochaetia bacterium
AGTTGCTACATGGAACGACATAAGGACAACAGAATTCCCTGTTGGACTTCGTGGAGAATAGAGTTTACTTACAAATCCCCATTCTTCACGAATATTTCAATTATTAATATGATATTTTTTAAAAACCCAATAAATTATATTATATAAACAAAATAAAGCTTCAATTACATTTTTCAATAAAAAACTGTCTCTATAAAGAGGCAGTTTTTATTAAAGTAAAAATATAAAGTAAGAAAAATTCTATTTTCTCATCTTCTTAACAATAACTTCAGCAGCTTTTATAAGAGGATATCCAGCTGGGGATCCAGTTAATAATGGTTGCGTTCCAATTTGCATAGTAAGTAAAGCTTTTACAGTAACTCTATTTTGAATTAAAAAGCCAATTGCATTTGTAAGTTCTCCAGTACTTGATCCACCATAAACTTCACCACCTAAAATCATTCCACAGTCTGCTGCTACAATTAGTTTTACTGTTTGTACATGTGTGTTAGCTAAATTCCCTGGATGAGTATCTATGCCTGTAAAACTACCACTGATAATATCAAAATTTTCTTGAATTGCTTTTGTTTCAGTAATTCCAGCAGTTCCAAAAGCATGGTCTCCTATTGCTGTTGCATATATAGCAATTGTTCCAGTAAAAGGTTTACAAGGACTTAATGTATATAAATTCATACCTGCAGTACGTGCTTCTGCACAAGCTGTAGAAGCTAGCATTGTTCTATCTAATTTACGTGTTACAAAATCTCTTTTTTCAGCACAGTCTCCTACTGCAATAATATCAGTTGAACAAGGAAGAACTCTCATATATTCACAAGTTTTAATAAATCCGAATTGATTTAATTCGATACCTGCTTTTGCAGCAATTTCTGTATTTGGAGCATAGCCCATAGATAAAATTACAGCATCAGCTTCAATTTCTTCTCCGCTTGTTAATACAACTTTTGATACTTTTCCTTTTTCTCCTTTTATTTCAGCAACACCTTTTGCCGTAATTACATTTAAACCTCTTTCTTTTAGATGATCTTCTGCAATTTTGCAAAATTCTTCATCAAAAGCGCGACTTAAAATAGTTTTTTCAATTTCAACTAATGTTACTTCATAATCTTTTTTATTTAATTCATCAGATACTTCTACACCAATAAAACCAGCTCCAATTACTGTAATACGTTTAGCAGAACTCAATTTAGATAACATATCATCTAAATATATTTTATTTTTTGGTATTGTAAATACATTTTCAAGTTCTGCCCCTTTCAACCATTTTGGAAGAGTTGGTTTAGAACCAAGAGCAAGTATTAATTTCTCATAATAATATATTTCGCCACTAGCAGTATTACAAGAATGTCCTTCAACATTAATATCAGTAATTTCATCAATTATTATTTCTACACCTACACTAGTTAAAGGTTTATCTGGAAGGATGTTTTTACTACTATCACTTAGAGTTCCAAAAATATATGGAATACCACAAGGAATTAAAACTTGTTTTTCTTTTCTAATTAAGACTACTTCTTTTTCAGGATATGTTGATTTTACTGTTATTGCAGATTGCAATCCTGATGCCCCACCACCTACTACTACGACATCTACTTTTCTCATTTTTTTTGCTCCTATAATTTATTATTTTAAAAAAAATTAAATATTTTATTTTTTATCTATTAGCTCTTCTTTGCACAACGGGCAATCTGCTTTATTTACAGGAGGACATAAAGTTGTTTTTTCTCTTTTTATTTGACTTAATATATTTAGTTCATCACAAACTACTTTAAAAATTTTATCATTGACTCTATAGTGTTTAAAATAACCTCTTTTATTACCTGAGATAATACCAGCATCTTTTAAAATTTTTAAATGTTGAGAAACTGCAGCTTCACTTATATTTAGCTTTAATGCTAATCCTCCAACACAATAATCACGTTTTAATAATTCTTGAACAATAAAATAACGATTATTATCGGCTAAAGCATTCATAATTTTTATAATATCTGAAATATAATCACCTCTATCTAATTAAGTATTTACTTAATTAGATTAACATAGTTGCTACTAACAATCAAGAGAAATTATTTTATAAAATACTTAAAAAAAACTCCCTTGCTTTAACAAAGGAGAAAAAATACTATTTTAAAACTCTACATTCATATGGTAATAAATAATTTTGATTAGGCTCTTTAACATTCGTCAAAATTATATTTTTAAATTCATTTTTTTCAATTGATACTTGTTTATTACTCATATTACATAAGACTCTAATTCTTTCCTTATTTTTTATTCTATCATATGCAAATATTTCATTTGAATTTTCATATATTAACCTAAAATCACCTTCAATAATTATCTTATTACTTGTTTTAAGTTTTATAAGTTTTTTATAATAATTTAAAACTGAAAAAGGATCTTCTGCTTCTTTTTCTGCATTATATTTTTTATAATCTGGGTTAACTTTTATCCAAGGTTGTGTATTAGAAAAGCCCGCATTATTACTACAATCCCATTGCATAGGAGTTCTTGCATTATCTCTGCCTTTTTTCAATATGCTTTTAAAAGCCCATTCTTTATCTTTAGCATTATTATAAAAATTAATACTCTCTAAATCACGAAGTTCATCAATACTTTGAAAAGGAACATTTGCCATTGCAAGCTCCTCCCCTTGATAAATAAATGAAGTCCCTTTAAGTAAATGGATAGCTGTTGCTATCATTTTCGCACTTCTAATTCTTAATTCATCCGTACTTACATTTCCAAAACGAGAAACACATCTAGGTTGATCATGGTTTGAAAGAAATAAACTATTCCAACTTAATGTTTTTTGCCATTTTGCTATTATTTCTTTAAAGAGGTTAATATCAAACGGTTTTACATTCCATTTTTCTCCATCACTATCTATATCCATTAAATCAAATTGAAAAATCATATCTAATTCTTTTTTGTCTTCAACTAAAGAAGGAGCATTTTCCACAGTAGTAAAAGGAGTTTCACCAACACACATACACTCTCTATTTTCAAAACAATTTTCTCGCATCTCTCTTAAATAATCATGTAGTTTTGGTTGCATGGCAAAATATTCAGGAGAAAATACATATCCACTTCCTTCTCCATTTGGTAATCCTTTTGCTTTTGCAATTAGATTAATTACATCCATTCTAAAACCATCAACACCTTTATCAAGCCATCTATTAATCATAGAATATACATCTTTTCTAACATTTTCATTTTCCCAGTTTAAATCGGGTTGTTTTTTAGAAAATAAATGAAGATACCATTGTTTTCTGGTTTCACAATAAGCCCATGCTGAAGGTTCAAAGAAAGATGCCCAATTGTTTGGCTCATCCCTCCAAATATAATATGATGAATATTTATTGTTTTTATTAAGAGAAGATTGTTTAAACCATACGTGTTCATCAGAAGTATGATTTACAACAAGATCCATAATTAGCTTAATATCATTTTCATGAAGCTTTTGAAGTAATTCGTCAAAATCTTCCATATTTCCAAAATCATCTAATATTTTTTCATAATCTCTAATATCATATCCCATATCATCATTTGGAGAATCATAAACAGGATTTAACCATATTGCCCCTATTCCCAAATCTTTTAGATAATCAATTTTATTAATTATACCTCTTATATCTCCAACGCCATCATTATTACTATCATAAAAACTTCTTGGATATACTTGATAAACAACCCTTTCTTTCCACCATTTTTGACTCATTCACTCTTCCTTTTTCTTTTATAGTACTCTGTTGCTGTCATTCCTGTTTCTTTATGGAATAATTTTGAAAAATAATATTTATCTGGAAAACCAACCATCTCTCCAATATCTCCAAAGCTGAGATTTGTTGTTGCAATTAATTCTTTAGAATTTTTAATTCTTAAACTATTGAGATATTTAAAAATAGTATTCCCAGTAAATTGAGAAAAGATGCGATTTAAATAATCAAAATTCATATCCATTTCAATCTCAATATCAGTACTCTTTATCTTTTTTGTATAATTATTATTCAAATAATTTAATAATTGTTCGGTTAAAATTTCACCTTTGTGTTTCTTCTCTGCTGAATCGACTTTCTCTAAAACAAACTCATGTGCTACGGCACTAAGAAAACTTAGAAATTCAACAGAAACCCTTTGTTTATATAATTCCTCTCTATTTTGATAAATATTTATGATTTCTCTAATTTTATCTTTAAAGTCCATATGAGAAACTTTAAAAAGTTTTGGCAGATATGTAATTCCATCTGTTGGTGTTTTTTCTGAAAGGCAATAACTAAGTTTACTAGATCTTCTTTTTTCTAACATTTTTGGAATAATTTCTTTTTCACTATAGTTAGACAAACTAAACCCATCATCAGAGAAATGAAAATAAAAATAATCACATGTTGCAAAAGCATATCCTTTATGCTTTATCCCTGGTTTCAATATAAAGAATTCTCCAGCTTTCAAATGATATTTTATGCTACCTTCTTGTAGAAACATTTCACCGTTTATAATTATGTAAACCACAAATTCTTTTTTAAGAATTCGCTCAAAATGTTTCCAAGGGGTTGAATATTTAATTCTCCCAACCATACGAACTGTTGGAAGAACTTCTGTATTCAAAGAATACATTTCCATTTTTTACTCCATTTCAATAACTATCATACTCCAAAACTTAACAGAAGGGACTTTAATTGAATAAATACGGCCTTGGTCTATTATATCATAGTCAAACTTTAAATTTACTGCTCTAATGTCCTCTAAATCAGGACTAGATATAAAAATATTTTTAACAATCCTATTTAAGCGAAGTTTTATGATAATATCATCAACTATTGTAACATCCTCTTTTTCTTTATTCCACAAATTATTATTAGTAGTTAAATTTATCAATTGACAAGTAATAGTTTTCTTACTTTCTTTAATAATAGTCCAAATACTATAAGCTTCTCCATTTTGGGAAAACTTTGCTTTTTTAGATGAAAAAATAATATCTTCATTAATTCCACCTGAAGATAAAAATGAAACATCCATGGCATCATTTTTATAAAGAAAGTTTTTATAAGCTACTATAAAATCAAAATAGCGAATAGTTTCAGAAATAAAGGAAGATCTAAGGTGTGAATAATCAGCATAATAGCTATTTGATAAAACACAGTTTTCTTCTCCCATTACTAATTGGGTCCCTCCCGATGAGTTAATAGTGGCAAAAGCTAATTTCCAAGCATTTTCTGCTTTTTCTTGATTATCATCTCTAAAGGGTTCCATATAACAAGCTAAAACAACATTTTTATGACCAAGAAGTTTTGCTTTTTTTATTAGTAAATATAAATCAAAATAAGAAACATGTGGGGGCCAAACTTCTATGTATGCGGCATCACTACATTTTGATACTTTCTCTGTTGGCCAATCATTTACCGCATTAAATATTATTCCATTTTCAGAACTTTCTGAAACTAATAATTTCAGAACTTTTTCCATCAAATGAGGTATTTCTTCCTCAAGATACACTATATTACCCTGATAATCACAACCAGTTTTTGGAAAACCGTATGTATCCATATGAATTCCTTGAAAACCAATTTCTTTTACAGCCTTTAAGAATTCTTGGCTAATGTAATCACTCCAACCATTATCGTTAGATATATTCATATAAAAAAGCCAATCAGCAAATTTTAATGGTTTTTTATCTATAGTATATAAACACCACTGTGGATGTGATTTAAAAATTCTTTCTGTTGCTGCATAAATAGCGCCATAAGCAAAAGCTCTCATTCCTTTTTGTTTACACCTATCAACTTTATCACTAATTACATTTAAATTAATCTTTCTGTTCATAGGATCAAAATACTCATCTTCTTTTGAAATAAGATTATCATGACGATACATCCAATCATAAAATTGAACACAATTTATATGAAGTCTGCATAAACTCTCAATTTCTTTTGAGTTTGAAGGTTTTTCAAAATCTGATAAAAACCCATATAGAACAGAGTCTTTTGTACTTGCCTCAATTGTAAAAGCACCTTGAGATTCACCAATTGTAACAATATAACTGCCTTCATCAAGATTAAAAAATTTATAAAATTTTTCATCTCCAATTTCTTCAACAGAGTACTCAAACTCTTTAACAATTAAAAATTGTCTTTGCAAAGCAACAGCTTCATTTTCTTCTCTTTTTTTTGAGACAATAACATTATCGCCGATAATATATCGACTCTTACTAAAAACTAAATTTGTATTCATAACTTAACCTTTGATAGCGCCTTGAGAAAGTCCGCCAATTACCATTTTCTTTTGAGAAACTATAAAAATAATAACAACTGGTATTAATGCTAAAATTGATGCTGAAAACACCCATTCCCAACGAGTTGAATGCTCCCCATTCAATCTCTGAAGAAGTAAAGGTAGTGTAATCATTTTTTCATTAGCTCCAATAAGTACTTTTGCACTAAAATATTCTTCCCAAAATCCTTGGAAAGCAAAAATACTCATAGTCCCAATTGCCGGAGTCGATAAGGGTAATAATATTTTAAAGAAAATTGTACCATGCCCTCCACCATCAATAATTACTGATTCACTTAGATCATTTGGTATATTTCTAAAAAAGTTTCTTAAAAAGAAAGTATTCCCACATATACAAGTAGATACATAAACTAATATCAAGCCTGTTCGAGTACCTATTAAATTAATATCAGTAAAAGGTATTTTTAACCATTTTAATATAATAAATTGAGGTATAATATTTAAAAAACCAGGAAGCATTAAAGTAAATAGATATATAGCAAATATTAATTCACGAGCTCTAAATTTAATTCTTGCAAAGCCATATGCAGATAAAGTTGAAATAAATATTGCAATTACCATTGTAATAAAAGTATTTAAAACACTATTTATAACTGCAGTTGAAAATAAGGGCATTGATAAAATATGCTTATATGCATCTAAATTAAAACTTGTTGGAATAATTCTTGGTGGGTATGGTAATACATAACTAAATGTTTCAAATGAATTAGATATCATAAATAAAAAAGGAATAGAGAACAATAACAAGAAAAACAAAAGAATAATCCAATTTATAACTTGTTTCATTTATTTTTCCTCCTGATTATCTAATTTAAAAACCCTATTTAAAATAAATGTTAATAAAACAATTGTAATAGAACTTATTAAACCAACAGCAGAAGCTTCACCAAATTGGAATTTGCCAAAAGCTCGATCATAAAGCATATATTGAAGAACACTTGTTTTACCGTTTGGGCCACCACTTGTTAAAAGCATTACTTGTAAAAACACATTAAAAGACCCAATTATCATATTTACCAAAACAAAGAAAGTTGTTGGTTTTAATGAAGGCATTGTGATGTGTCTAAATTTTTGCCAATTAGAAGCTCCATCTAAATCAGCTGCTTCATAAAGAATAATTGGTATTGATTGCAAAGCTGCTAAATAAATTAACATTGCCCAACCTGTGTTCTTCCAAATCCCCATAAGCCATATTGCCATATTTCCAGACCATTCTCTAAGTAACCAAGGAACATAATCAGGGAGAAGATGCAAAATGTCCACAAGAAAATAATTAATAAGACCTCTACTTGAGTTATTAAACATATATTTAAAAACTAATGATACTATAACCCAAGAAGTGATTACAGGTAGGTAGAAGCCAACCTTAAAAAGGCTCCCACCTTTCTTCAAATTATTTATTAAATAACTGAAAACCATTCCCCCAAAAACAATGAATGGGACAGTTACAATGGCATACAGAAAATTATTTCTATAAGCATACCAGAATTCTCTATTTGATTCTGTGAAGATAGATTTAAAGTTTTCAAATCCAATAAAGGTTATATTCCCTTGAACAATTTGATAATTTGAAAAAGCTATCCTAAGAGTAAAAACCATTGGGAAAAGTACAAATACTGCTGTTAAAATTAAACCTGGAAGTACAAATGGAAGACAATATCTCCAGCCATTTAAATCTCTTCTTTTATAGTTTTTTATTCTATATACCATTTTTTAAAACCTATTTAGATAGAATTTGATCTAATTCGATTGCTGCTTTATCCATCTGATCTTGAACATTAGCTGAATCTACAAAAATTGAAGTCATACAATTTTTGAAAACATTTTCAATATCACCAGTGTATGGAGATGGTATTCTAGCTTTTGCACTTTCAAGTTGTTTCATATATACTGACCAAATTGGATTCTCTAATACAGCAGAACTTGTAACCATATCTTTTAATACTGGAAGTTGACCTGATTTTAACATAGCAGCTTGAACTTTTTCACTTGTCATAAATTGTGCAAACTTCCATGCTTCCTCTTGATATTTTGATGTAGAGAATACTGCGATATTTTCTCCACCTACAACTGTTGCACTTCTTCCTTCATATGTTGGGATTAAAGAAGGTACAATACCTAAATCAGCTTTTGCATTAAAATTGTACCATGGGCCTTCAAAAAACATTGCATATTCACTTTCAATACCATCCCAAGCATCAACACTTCCATCAAGGTCTCTTATTGTAAAAATACCCATATCATGTAACTCAATCATTTTCTTTATTGCATTTACACTTTGAGGACTATTAAAATATCCACTTGCTTTTGTAAAATCCTCATTTGTTAAAACTCCACCAAACAACCAGAAATATGGATAAAGATCCCAATCTCCGAAACCTGAAACATTTATTGAATATTTATCTCTATTCTTTGCTTTTTCAATAAATTCTTCCATAGTTGTAGGAACTTTGTCTAAATTAAGTTCATCTTTTAAGATTTTAGTATTAACAACAGCTACTTTACAATTTGTATCAAGAGGTAGTCCATAATATGAACCTCTAAAACTATTTGTTGATAATGGTCCTTCTAAAAAGTTCTTTTTCAAATTATTAAATTCAGGATAATCACTTAAAGCAGTTAATCCACCTTGGTTTGCATAAGCTGCAGTTTTTGTAATCTCAATACGAGCTACATCAGGAGAGTTTCCTGTTCCAAAGGAAGTAACTATCATTTGATGATATTGACTTCCATCTTGTCTGACACAATCAATTTTAATATCTGGGTTTGCTTCTTCCCACATAGGAATTACTTCATTAAGTAATATAGCTTCTTCATTTTCTCCATAAGTATACCAAAATTTTAAGGTAACTCCTTTTTTCTCTTCTTCTAAACTACCTGATGCAAAAACAGATGAAATGACAATTATAGAAATTGTAATTAATAACATAACCTTTTTCATATTTCCTCCTATAAAAAGTCAACAGCAAACCTAATTCTGCTAACTATATTGCTAATTTTATTAATCTATAGGAGTAGTTATTTATGCTCCTATGATTTCATCCA
>RZYO01000300.1 GCA_009930325.1 Spirochaetia bacterium
AAGAGAAAGTCAATCTATAGGATTGATTTTTTTGTATATTAAGAATAGAATTATAACAAATAAGTATGATGGAGTGATACATAAGAATTTTTAGCCATCAATATTTGATTCTTCGATTTTAATCAGGTTACAAAAGCGTGCATTATATTTGTGTGTTTTTTTAATAGAAATGAGGAGGAAATTGTATGAATAATGATCTATTTATTAAAGATGCAACAAAGTGGTTGGAACAAAATAGAATTAATTATCAACTTGGTGATAATGACTCTATTCAAATTTCAGCAAAACTAAAAGATCAAAATAAAGATGAAGATCATGAGATAACTCCAATCTATTTTGCATTGTTATTGTTAGACAATGAAAACAAGAAAGTTATATATCATCATAGAGCATATTCAGAAGGTTCAAGTAGAAACCAAAGCATAGATATCGAACATAGTAATATTGATACTGATGAAAAAGATTCATGGATTGCTGTTTCAATTTTAATTAGTATGATGTCTGAAATAGCTTTAAAAACAGGATTTATCTTAGAAAAAGTAAACGAAAAAGAGATAACAAAACATATACATGTTAAGAATGGGTTCTGCCCAATTTGCAATCACAAAATAAATGAAAATTCATCATGTCCGACATGTGGATATCATATTTCAATGATTAGTGAAGGTTCAACTCAAAAATCCGGATTTATTAGCCCTATTATCGAGAAGCTTTTTAAAAGTGATGACAGCAAGAAAAACAAACGAAATTTATTAATTATTTTAATCTCTGTAATCTTGATCATTATTTTGATTATGGTTATTGCATTATCGGGTAGAAAAAATAATGAACAAGATCCTTTAGATCCGCTTAATCCGATTACTAATTCTGCAGTAGTATCAAGTGGCGTAGAATCAACTGATTTAGGAAATATCATGAGTGGTCAGTATTATTTTGCTACTGAAGATTATATATTCTATTCATCATATGATACGAATAATGAATCCCATATTTATTCAGTTAAAAAAGATGGAACAGATCTTCAACCGATATTTGACGGATTTGGATGGTCTTTAGTAGTCATTGATGATTGGCTTTATTTTTCTGGCAATCAAGGAACAATCATTGATGGAACATACAATTTATTTAGAATGAAATTTGATGGTTCAGATTTACAAAAGTTAAATGATAAATATAGTTATGGCATGTTTTTATATGGTGATCGTCTATATTACATGGAAAGTATTGATTCAACGAATACTAGGATGTCAATTTCTAGCTCAAATTTAGATGGAACAAATAAAGAAGTATTAGTTCCTGAAGGTTATAGTCCTTTAATTCATGATGATAAGCTCTATTATATTGATGGCACCAGAAACATATTTAAAACAGATCCTGATGGGACTAACCCAAAAATCATTGTTCAATCCACTGTAAATTTCTATATCATTAGTGGAGATTCTATCTTTTATATAAAAAATAATCAAATACAAACATGTGATCTTGAAGGTAATAATCATCAAGTTATTATTGAATCCTCAACATTACCTCTTCTAAGCCTAAACTATCACAATGACAGATTATTTTATTCCGATTATGAAACCACATTTGATTATCAACTTATGGGTTATCACTACAACATCTATAGTGTGAAAATTGATGGAAGTGATAAGAAATTAGTATTTTCAAGTGTTTCGTACGGTATTTATATGAATTTGGTAAATAATAAATTGATGCTGATGGACTATGCTCAAGGATCATCAACGAGTCCTATGACTGCTGTTATTAAGGTTATGAATCTTGATGGAAGTGCACAAACTATCATTGATAGATAAGTATTATTTTGATCATCGATTGAGTTTACATTTAAAGTGGAGATTTAGTCCACTTTTTTCTATCCATGTATTTTATACATGTTTAGGTGATTATGATCAATTTACAAACT
>RZYO01000301.1 GCA_009930325.1 Spirochaetia bacterium
CTTAATTCTCCTAATATATTGAGAATAATATACTAAGAGTTCTACACGGTAAAGTATTCTAAATTATTTATTTACCCACACTAAACGTTGAATAGCCAAATTTATGAATTATCTTTAAAAAAAGATAATATGTTAGGAAATAATAATGGATAAGAATAAAATAGATATATTAGAAAATGTACCTGTAAAAAAGGCTATTTTGAAATTAGCTCTTCCAACAATGTTAGCTATGGCTATGCAAATGATATATAATTTAACTGATACGTATTTTATAGGTCAAACAGGCGATTTAAATTTAGTAGCTGCAATTAGTCTAGCTTCACCATTAATTATGATGTTTCAAGCTGCAGGAAATATTTTTGCAAGTGGAACCTCATGTTATATTTCTCAAAAATTAGGAGCTAAAGAATATTATGAGGCTAAGAAATCTAATTCTGTTGCATTTTATTCAGCAATAATTATTGGAATTGTTTTTACCTTTATTTTTTTATTGTTCCAAAATTCTATATTACAATTAATTGGGACTTCAGATTCTACCATATTACCAACATCACAATATTTAATAGTAATGACTGTATTTTGTATATTCCCAATATTAAATGTAACATTAGCTGGTCTTATTAGAAGTGAAGGTGCAACCGATAAGGCAATGAAAGGTATGGTGATTGGTATTGTATTAAATATTATTTTAGATCCTCTTTTTATTTTAGTATTTAATATGGGATCTTCTGGTGCAGCTTGGGCTACAATAATAGGGAATTTATTTAGTGTTTGTTATTTTATTTTACATTTTATAAGTAAAAACTCTATGCTTTCCATTAATATAAAAGATTTTAAACCTAGTAAAAAGATTTATGGTGAAACCTTTAAAATTGGAATTCCTGCGGCTTTATCAAGCATAGTAATGAGTATTTCATTTATTTTAGTTAATGTAATAGCTGTTACTTATGGTGATTATGTTGTTGCTGGTAATGGTATACAGATGAGAGTTAATTCAATGGTTGTAATGTTGGTAATTGGCTTAGCTCAGGGTTATCAACCTTTTGCAGGATATTGTTATGGTGCTAGAAAATTTGATCGTTTAAAACAAGGCTTTAAAACTACAATCTTATATGGCACATTAGTATCTCTTTTCTTTACAATCATATTTTTATTATATGGAGACAGTATTATAAGACTGTTTATTAATGATGATTTAACTGTTGAAGCTGGTACTCAAATATTAAAAGCCTTTACATGGTGTGTGCCTTTCTTTGGAGTTCAATTTACAGTTATGGTAACATTCCAAGCAACAGGAAAAGCAATTAAAGCAATGATGATTTCATTAGGAAGACAATGTATTATTTATCTACCCCTATTGTTTATCTTAAATTCAGCATTTGGATTTAAAGGTTTTATTTTTGCGCAACCAATTGCAGATATTACTACTACTTTTATCGCATTTTTATTAAGTCTATCTTTTATTAAAGAAATGAATCAAAAACATGTAAATGAGCAAATATTGGTTTTTAATTAATTACAAAAAAAATATAGCTAATAATTTTAGGGCATTGGATAATTATATATATTCAATGTCTTTTTATTATTTAATTAAGTTCATTTTTATGTTCTTTTTGTATTAAAAATAATTTAATAATTTATAAATTCTTAGAAATTGTGTAAATCTAAATATATAAAATAATGAATTTAACTCCTTATATTAAAACAATTTATTAGGTGACTTGAAATATTAACTGCAACCTTTTGAGCATTTGCAAGACTTAATGCAATTGAAATAGCCAAAAGTTTAATGAAAAATCTTTTTTTCGTTTGACTTTTTACTTTTTCTGCCTAAAAATTAAGGTACGATGTTTATTTGTCATTACCAAAGGGCGCAAAAAACCCAGATTGGCAAATAATCTGTTTTTTTGCAGTACTAA
>RZYO01000302.1 GCA_009930325.1 Spirochaetia bacterium
ATTGTTTTTGTTGATATTAACAATCTTAACAGAAGATCAGTGGTTTTTCTATTTTTTTCTACTCTAATAGGCCGGACATTTAAACTTACTGTCCGCGATTATATATTTGTTATATATTTTTTATTTGACAACTAACTATTTATATTTTAAAATATCATTATATAATTCCTATTTTAATTATTTACTTTTTTTACATGGTCTTTATAGATTTTTATTTGTTAAGACCATGTAAAAATGATGTGGAGAGAAAAATGAAGGTTGTTAAAAAAGTTTTAATTTTTAGTATTGTTTTATTTTCACTAATATTTTTAAATAGTTGTGAAGATTTTTTTTCGTCTTATCAAACACCAATTGTAGAAGAACTTCATAGTTATCATAAAGTTACTGTTGATGAAATTCCAAATCATCCTAATTCTGATAACTATATATTGTACAGAGATATTCCAAACTTCGATTCTGATACTTTTATTGATAATAATTATTTATTATATCTAAATGCATTAGCAGAAATAAATGATGTTTTCAATGAAACTTTAGAAAAATATGAGAATGGTGAAGGTGATATAACTAACCCAAGAGATATGTCTCTCAAATTCGAATTACATGTCGATAATGATGTATTAGAATATAAAGCAAATGATAACACTGAAAAAATAAGTTTAGAAACAAAATGGTTAGACTTTATTGTAAATGGTTCAACAAGTGCTTCAATAGCTGATTTAATGACTAACTTTATTTATAATACATCTGGTGATATGGAAGTTAGTATTTCTAATTACTCAATAATAGATTTTGATGATGGTCTTGGTTATGTTCCTTTTAGTAGTTTTATAAATATTAAAGGTGAATTAGATGATTCTGAAAATGTTCTTTTATCAGGAAACCTATCAGTAAGTTTTGCTTCAAGACTATATGATTTTAATAATAATGCTCTTGGAAAAATTGGTGCTACGATATATGTAAAGGAATTTGATAATTTAAATGCTAATAATCTTTTATCAATTTATAATATTGTAGATTCATTGGGTAATAATCCTAGCAGGAATGAATATGAGAACGCATGGAATCAAATTAAATCAATTATTTGGGGTAGCAGTGAAGAAGGCCCTTGTATTTCTGCAACACTTTATCTTGCTGATGAACAAGGAATTATTGATTCAGAAACTTATTCAGATTTAAATATGTTTATTGGTTTGTTTCAATAAAGTTTTCCCAGTTTGCATTCTAATAAACAATATGTTTTTTATAATTTAGTTTTTGATGCTATTCAATTTTATTGAATAGCATCTCTTTGTTTTTAGATTGTACTGACCTTTATGTTGCGAACAAAGTTGTGATAGTAAATAAATTACCTATTAAAGTCCTTATAATTTATAATAAATAAGGTAAGTCTCTAAATGTGTAAAATGAGATGTGGTGTTTAAAAAAATCGTAAACATGGTTCGTTGAAATTGTTAATTAGTTAAATTTGTATCATAGATAAATATTGATTAATTCTTCTCGATTTCAAATCTAATTTTAAGGTTTGTGTTTTTCTTACAAGTGCTTTAATATTTGATTTACGAAATTTTGAATTTTGAGATAACATCTTATGTTATATTTAATAATTCCTATTTGTTCCTAAATCCGTATAAATTATAATTTTTGATAAATCTAACTAATTTTTGGCTATTTTTAAGTGAATTATTTTTTTGTATGGATTTTATCTTGTCTATTTGTTTTACTTATTTCTATTTTTATATTTTATTCCATTATTTTGGTAGAAGGAAGAATTATATTTTAAATTTTTTTTCAAATATCACTTTTTTCAATCATACTAAAATCTTCTAATTGATATTAGAAGTATTGGTTCTGTTGTTTTGTCTTTAGTTTAATTGAGTATTAAATGGAAAGTGGAAAATATATGTTAATAAATTT
>RZYO01000017.1 GCA_009930325.1 Spirochaetia bacterium
GAATAATTTATAATCATTTAATTATTTTATTATAAGCCAAAGCTATTTCGCTTGCCAAATAAAAAGAACCACATACTAATATACAACCATCTTTTGGAGTTATTGAGAAGGCTTTTTTTAAAGCATCCTCTCCATTAAGAATTAATTCAATATTACTATTTTTGTTTAAAGCAATGAAAAGATTAAATAAAGAATTCATATCACTTTTCTTAAATGATCCTGGCTTACTTAAAATAATGTTTTTGAAATTATTCAATAATATAGGAGCAATAGACTTGTGATCTTTATCGATAAGAGAACCAAAAATTACTGTACATTTATCTTTGTTTTCAATTTCATTAATAGAATCAACTAGGGCTTCAATTGAAATTTTTGTATGAGCTGCATCTATATATAAATCTGGATTAGCTTGTAATAGTTGAAATCTTCCTTGTAACGTTGCATTATTAAATGCCTCATTTAAATTTTCGTTGTATAAGTTTAAAGCTTTAAGAGCTAATATTGCTAATGCAACATTTCTAGCCATTACTGAACCTTTTAATTTTAATTTTAAAAAAGTATTCTTTTTATCTTTCCAAATGATTGAAGTATCTTCAAAATCTCTAGTTGTATGTGATGATATTGAAATTACTTCATCTTCTAGAAATTTAATGGGACTATTATTGTTATTAGCTTCATTTAGCATTACGGCTTTTGCTTCACTTTTTAATGTTGCCGTTACAACAGGTATATCTTTTTTTATAATTTTTGATTTTTCGATAGCAATTTTTTCAATTGTATCACCTAAAATATTTGTATGTTCTAACTCAATTGGACAAATAACACTTAATTCAGGAATTAATGTGTTTGTTGCATCAAGTCTTCCACCAAGTCCTGTTTCAATAACTGCATAATCACACTTTGAATGAGCAAATAACATATATCCATACAAAGTAAATAATTCAAATGTTGTTGGGAAAGATTCTCCCCAATCATCAATAAATTTAAAATTGTTTAGCTTATCTAAAATATTATTTCCAACTTCTATTAATATGTTATCTTCAAAAAAATCACCACAAAGAGTAAATCTTTCCCTATAATCGAGAAGGTGAGGGGATGCATATATTCCAACTTTGTAGCCTAGAGCTTTTAATCCAGCAGCTATAAATTTACTAGTAGAGCCTTTACCTTTACTTCCCGCAACATGAATAGTTTTATATTTTTTCTCAGGATTATTAAAAAAAGCTAAAAGTGTTTCCATCCGATCAAGTCTATAATTTCTTGTTGTATAATGATCTATATTTTTTTCTAAATTAGTGTATTGTTCCATATTGTGAATAATATCAATAAAAGTTTTTTCCATTACAAATCCTTAACAAAACACTAAGTGTATAAGTGTATTAAATTATTAATTTTTAAATTATAATACTAAAAAAATAAAAACAGTTGAATATAGTTTAATCATTCTTTTTAATAATTTTGATAATTTTGCTTAATAAATAATGAATTAAATAAAAAACATAAATAATAAAAAATATAATTCTATATAAAAATAGTATAAATATAATAGTGTTTTAATAAATATTATATAAGAAATGATACAATTAATATATATAAAAACATATTAATTTAACTTAATCTATAAAATTTAATAAAGAATCAAATAATTCATTTTGGTCAATTGGTTTACTAAGATGTAAGTTCATTCCAGCTTCGTAACAAGCTTCAATATCAGATTCGTATGAATTAGCTGATAGAGCTATTATTGGAATATTTTGGTTAAATGAACGAATTATTTTTGTAGTTTCTATTCCACTTAATTTAGACATTTGAATGTCCATCAAAATCAAAAAATATTCGTTTACTTTTGTTTTTTCAATTGCTAATAATCCATTTTCAGCATTGTCTGTAAAAATACCATAAGATTTTAAAATTTTATCAATTATTTTTATATTAATTAGATTATCATCACAAATTAGAATTTTTTTACCTTTTAATATAGTTGTTTTTTTAGTTTTTTTTATATAAGTAAGATATTCATTTTTTGTAATTTCATTTGCAGGGATTTGAAAATAAAAAGTTGTCCCTTGATTAATTTTACTTTCACACCATATCTTTCCACCGTGTAAATCAATTAAATTTTTTGTAATTGATAATCCTAAACCATTACCAACATTAACACTTTTGTTATCGTTATCTTCTTGTGTAAATGGTTCATACATTATCTTTTGGAACTCTTCACTCATTCCTATACCATTATCACTTACGATGTTAAAGAAATAAGGTTTATTGTTTTCATCATGAATATACTTTTTAGTCCAAGTTACAGTACTCCCTTCATTGGAGTAATTAATTGCGTTAGAGAGAATATTCAAATAAATTTGTTCTAATCTTGATATGTCAAACTTTTGATATGGCCAAATTATTTTATCAAAATTTGTTATTAACTTTATGTTTTTTTCATTTGCCTTTGCTTTAATTATACCTAAAATGTTATTTAATAAAAGTTTTTTTGATATTGGTTTAGGGAACAATTGAATTTTCCCAGCTTCAATAGTATTAATATTCAATATATCCTTTACCAAAGTTAATAAATATTCTGCACTTTGATTAATTTGTTTGAAATAATCTTTTATTTCTTGTGAGGCATTCCCATTCAAGCCGAATTCACTATAAGAAAGGATAGCTGTAAGCGGGGTTTTCATATCATGACTCATTCTTGAAAAGAAATTATCTTTTGTTTTTCGATAGAGTTCTGCTTTTTTTAAAGCTGCTTCTAACCGTTCTGTATTGGCTTTATCTTTTTGTACTTCTTCAGTCTTATTTCTTATAAAAACTATTGCTCCAAAAAAGTTGTTTCTAAAGATTGTAGGAATTGCTAAAATATTTATAAAAATAAAGTCGTTATTCTTATCAGTAATTTTTAAATCAATATCTGATGCACTTCCTTTTAAAATTGTTGTAGATAATTTTTTTAGTTTAGCGGTCTCTTCGGTATTAATTAAATTACATATTGTTTTTCCTAAAAGAGAAGAAGAATAAGAAAAAAATAAACTAAAATTTTTATTATAGTTAATAATTCTCATTTCTTGATCAAGTATACATATTGAGTCATTTGTTTCTTCATAATATTTTGAATCAATTTTAGTGAAATTATTAGAATTGATATTTGGATTAATTAGTGAAAATAATACAGTATTATTATCAATTAAAGTAGGGAAACTTTGAACCTCTACTTCAATTATTTCTCCAGATGCTAATTTATGGGGAAAATTAAAATAATTACGATTTTCTGATTTAGCTAATTGCATTGCCTTTTTTATTTGATCTTTTGAAAGAGTGTTTATATCAGAAATATTCATTTTTTGGAATTCTTCTATTGAATAACCATAGAATTGAGAAGCTTTTTTATTGGCATTCAAAATTTGTCCAGTATCTGGATTAATTAATATAATTATACTAGAATTGTTTAGACAAGCTTGATTGAAATCCATAAATTACCTCTCTTAAAAAGTATATCATAATAAAAAAAATAATAAATTAAAAATATTTTAAAATTATTTTTGGTAATAAATAACAATTTTCTGTATAAAAATAAAAACACAAATTTGATTTATTTGTTATACTAACTTATTTTTTTTAATTAATTTCTAATTTGTACTGTTAAATAATAAAAAATAAGCATAATATTAATTTGTTGCGTTATTTGACACAATTACAATTTGTGACAAATTGTAACAATAAAGCTTGATATATTATTGTTGCTATTTTACAATAAAGAAAGAAATAGTATTTTATGGGAGGTTACTATGCCTAAAGAAACGAAACACAATCCAATTGCTTTTTTAGAAGATTATAAAGGTAAAGAGTTTAATGGAAATTGGCCAACGCTTGTAGAAATGTTTAATATTTCTGTTATTAGATATCCTGATAGATTATGTTTTAGACAATTTGTTCCAAATGATTTACAATTTACTTATGCACAAGCTAAAGAAAAAATTATTTCAGTTGCAAATAATATTTTAACTTTTGCTGAACCTAAAGAAAAAATAGGTTTGTGTGGTAAAAATAGTGTTGAATGGGCAATTTCATATTTAGCAATATTATATGCTGGATGTATTGTAGTTCCTTTAGATGCTAATTTAAAAGATCATGAGATTGATAAGTTAATTAAATTTGCTGATATAAAAATACTCTTTGCAGATTCAATGAAGCTTAAAGATTTAGGTAAAGATCCTGAAATAAATATAACAAATAAAATTTCACTTGAAGAAGATAATCAAGAATTGTATTTATTTAATAATTTAAGTAAAGCTAAAAAATTGAAAAAAGAAGCTTATAAAGCTGTTAGTTCTGACTTAGCAGCTATATTGTTTACAAGTGGGACAACAGGAACACCAAAAGGGGTTATGTTAACACACGAAAATTTAGTAAGTGATTGTTACTTAGCTCAATTTAACATGGAGATTTTTCCATCTGATGTTTTCTATGCAATTCTTCCTATCCATCATGCATATACAATGCTTGCTGTTTTTATTGAATCAATAAGTGTTGGTGCCTCAGTTGTTTTTGGTAAAAGATTAATTATTAGTCAAGTATTAAAAGAATTAAAAGTTGGAAAAGTTACTATGTTCTTAGGTGTTCCAATGTTATTTAATAAACTATTAGCTGGTTTATTAACTGGTGTTAAAAAGAAAAGTATAGTTTTATATGGTTTAATTCGATTTATGATGAGTATTTCAGGACTAATTAAGAAAATATTCAAAAAGAATGTTGGTCATAAAATGTTTAAATTTTTACTTAAACAAATTTCACTCGATACTAATAGAATTTGTATATGTGGAGGAGGCCCTCTACCTTCTTCAACCTTTAAGATGTTTAATCAATTAGGAATAGATTTTGTTCAAGGTTATGGATTAACAGAAACAAGTCCTATTACTCATTTAAACCCAACAGAAGCTTATATTGAATCATCTGTTGGTAAAATTATACCAACCTTAGAGCAAAAAATAGTTGATCCTGATAAAGATGGAAATGGTGTTTTATTTATCAAAGGCTCTGTAGTAATGAAAGGTTATTATAATAATGAAGAAGCTACAAATGAAGTACTTGATAAAGATGGTTGGTTAAATACAGGTGATGTTGGTCATATCGATTCTAAGGGTTATTTATATTTAACAGGTAGAGCAAAAAATATAATTGTAACTGAAGGTGGTAAGAATGTATTCCCTGAAGAAATTGAAGATCATTTCCAATTATATAATGAAATAGATCAAATCTGTATTGTTCCATTTATTAAAGATGCGGCTAAGAAGAGTGAAGGTATTAAAGCATTAATTTTCCCTAATCAAGATTGGTTAAAAGAAGTTGGAAAAGAAAAAGCTGAAAAACAAATTAATGAAATTATAGATGAGGTTAATAAAGAAACTCTTCCTTATAAGAGAATAGAAAAAATATTTATTACTGATGAAGCACTACCTACAACAAGTACTAAGAAAATAAAAAGATTTGAAGTAGCAAAATTATATAAATAAGTATATATTCTTTAAATATTATTTCTAAGTATTGCTTAATTTAACAAAGGTTGGTAAAGTCAGTTTTATGAAAAGTAATTTAAGAAACTATTTACGCTCTAAAGCGCACAATATTGACCCAATAGTAATGATTGGAAAAGATGGTGTTAATGATTCAGTAATCTTTGCATTAGATCAAGCATTATTGCACCACGAATTAGTAAAAGTTAAATTCCAAGCTCATAAGGATGAACTTAAGGATTTAAGCAATGAATTAGCAAAAAAAACAAAGAGTGAATTAATTTCTACTATCGGTTTTATTGCAATTTATTATCGTGTAAGTGAAGAAAAACTGATTGAAATTCCCAAGTCTTTTTTAAGTTAAAAATTTATTAGATGCTATAAAAATAGCATCTTTTTTATTTTTTTTATGTTTCTATAGAAAAGTACATTGACAATATTATTGTTTCTGTTTATAGTAACAAACAATTAATGGAGATTTATATGAAGAGATTAACAAATTTATTATTATTAAGTGTATTAGCTATATCTACTATTTTTGCAAATGGTACAAAAGAAAATATTAATGTTGAAAAGACATTTAAAATAGGTATATCGAAGTTTGTTGCTCATCCTGCTTTAGATGCAATTGAAAAAGGTATTATGGATGTTGTTAATGAAAATAACGTGCCAGCTGAATTTGATTTACAAAATTGTAATGCAGAAATATCAACTGCAGTATCAATTGCTAATGTTTTTAAAGATGGTAAAAAGGATTTAGTGATTGGGATCGCTACTCCTCCAGCACAAGCTTTAGCTGTAGCTTTCAAAAATTCTGACATTCCTGTTGAATATGCAGCAATAACAGATCCTCAAAGTGCAGGATTTATGGATGAAAATTTGACAAATATTTGTGGTATTAGTGATAGAAATCCAATTGAGTTACAACTTGAAACTTTTGTTTCTTTAGCTTCTATTAAATCCTTAGGAATTATTTACAGTGGTAATGAATCTAATGGTGTTGCGATATATGAAAGAGTAAAAGATTATTGTAATAATAATAATGTTGAATTAGTACCTGTAAGTATTTCAAATTCTGCAGAAGTTAAAACAGCCTTATTATCTATTGCAAATAGAGTAGATGGTGTTTTTGTAGGCAATGATAATACTGTTGTTTCTGCTATAGCAAGTGTGGACCAAGTTTGTACACAATATGATTTACCATTATTTAATAGTGATACTACTAGTAGCGAAAATACAAACTTTTTAATGAGTTTTGGACTTGACTATTATAAAGTTGGAAGAATTTGCGGTGAAACTGCTATAAAACTATTAAATGGTACAGACCCTAAAGAAATTGGAGCAATTTTCTTAGATGATATTTCTCAATTTAACTTTATACTTAATTTAGATAGAGCTAAAGTATTAAATATTGAAATTGAAGATCAATTATTAGCAAAAGCAAGCTTTGTTGTAAAAGATGGACTAATGATAGCACAATAATAAATTATAATTTAATTATATTAATGGGAAGCAAGATTCTTCCCATTTTTTATTTAAATACAGTATTAATATAGTCTGTTAAAGATTCTTCTTTATACATTAATTTATATAATGCAGTTACGATTGGATATTCATCAACAAGATTATGTTCTTTTGTTTTTTCATACATTAATTTTATTGTTCTATAGCCTTCAATTACTGTTGTACTTTTATTATCTTGAAGAAATCCTTTACCAACTAACAAGCCTAAAGTTCTATTTCTTGATAAATCATTTAAACTTGTTAAACCCAAATCTCCCATTCCACAATATGTAAAAATTGTTGAACTTTCACATTCAAAAAGTGTTAAAAATTTTCTCATCTCATTGACACTTTTTGTATAAATTAAAAAATCAACATTTGGAGAGTTGTATCTACCAGATACAAGTCCAATTGCTATGGCATACATATTTTTTAATATGCTAAGTAATTCAACTGCTCTTATATCATTAGTATAATCTAATGTTAAAGCTGTATTTTTTAATATTGAATCTTTTACAATAAGATAATCTTCTTTATTGCCACCAAAAGTAAAGGCTGATGGGAACCCATTTAATAATTCAATGGCAAAAGTAGGTCCTTTCATACTTGCTTTTCGTTTAAATGGAAGTTTTTCAGTTATAAAAGCTCCTTCATCACTCATTCCTTTTGCTAAATTAATTATTAAAGTATTATCTTTTACATGTTCTTTAATTTGATTACAAAAGGATAAAATGGCCTTAGATGGTATTGCAAGAAAAATATATGAAGCTTTTGAAAAGGTTTCTAAATTGTTAAAAGCTTTAATATTTTTATTTATATAACGAGTTGAAAAACTTTTTGAGTTTTTATGATTTGTATTAATTTCTTCAACGACGTCACTATTTCTTGCATATATTAATACTTGGTTATCAGTATTCCAAGCCAAACGTTCTGCTATGGCTGTTCCAAAAACACCACTTCCTGCTATTATTATTGTTTTTTTCCCCATATCTATTTAGAATTCTGTTGTTCAAAAGCACTTATATCATGATTATTACCACTGATAACTAAAATATCTTTCTCTTTTAATACTGAATCAGGCATTATGTAACCATTAGCTTTATTATCTCTTACTATAGCAACAATATTAATACCAAATTTTGCTCTAAAATTAAGTTCTTGAATAGATTTATTGGCAAATTTATTATTAAGTTCAATTTCAATAATTGAAAAATCTTCTCCAATTGGAAGAACATCAAGTGTTAATCTTGCAGATAATGTTTTAGCGAGTTTTGTACCCATATCAACTTCTGGGTTTACAACACTTGCCCCAATTTTTTCAAGAATTCTTCCATGATCATTACTTATTGCTTTCGCATATACCCTAGGAACACCTAATTCAATTGCATTTAGTGTTGCTAGAATATTAGCTTCAATATCTTTTCCAATACAAACAATAACAGTACCACAATCCCCAATACCTGATTCTTTTAAAGAGTCTTTTGTTAATTCACCAAGATGAATTAATTGGTTAACTGTAGTTTTTAATGGATAAAGTTTATTTTGATCTTTATCAATAGCAATAATTGTTTTTCCGTTTTTTAATAAATTTTCTGCAAGTGAAAGTCCGAATCTACCAACACCTATTATTCCGTATAAATTTGAATCTGCCATATAAACTCCTTATCCAATTAGGATTTCTTCTTCTATATAATGGAAACGTTTAGCTGAGCCTCTCCAACTAAAGGCTATGGTTAAAGGCCCAACTCTTCCAATAAACATTAAGAAGATTAAAAAAATCTTACTTAAAGCTGATAATTTAGTTGTTATTCCCATAGAAAGTCCAACTGTCGCAAATGCACTTACACATTCAAAGATTACTTCTTCAAAACTAAAAGCATTCCCTTCTATAGAGAAAATAATACCACCTGTAATTAATATTGCAAACATTGCAAGTGTCGCAACTAAAAATGCTTTAATTATAGAGGAATCTGATATCTTCCTATAAAAAGCTTTTACATTACTATGGGTTGGAATTCTTATAATTGACAATATTATTGTAAACATAGTTGTTGTTTTAATACCACCACCTGTTGATCCAGGGGATGCTCCTACAAACATTAAAAACATCATTAATACAACACCAGCATTACTTAAATTACCAATATATATTGTATTAAAACCAGCTGTTCTTGCTGTAACACTTTGGAAAAAAGCTTGTAATAAACTAATTCCATATTCACTGAAGTAAAAATAAAAAGTACCAAAAACTAAAAGGGAGAAAGACATTGTTAATACAATTTTAGAGTGTGTTCTTAATCTTTTATTCTTTTTAAAAGAAAAAATATCATATATTACAAAAAAACCTAATCCACCAATAATAATTAATATTGCAGTAGTTAAATTCATAATTACATTATTACTATAATTTGAAATACTTGTAAAATTACCAAGTAAATCAAAACCAGCATTATTGAATGATGAAATTGAGTGGAAAATTGAAATACCAAGTGCTTTTAAAGGATAATAATCATGTTTAAAAACTTGGTAGAAAATAATAGAACCACTTATTTCACAAATCAAAGAGGTTATAATTACTGTTTTAACTAAAGCTCTAATATCAAAACCTCGAATATTATTTAATGAAGTTCTTGCAAGAGATAAATTTGAATATGATAAATTATTTCCTATTATCATTAAAAAGAAAACTGCAAAAGATGCAAAACCTAGTCCACCTAATTGAATTAAAGTAGCTAATACAATAGAGCCAAAACCTGATAAAGTATTTCCAACATCAATTGTTGATAATCCTGTTACACATACTGCACTAGCAGATATGAAAAAGGAATTTACAACACTAATTGTTTTACCACTTTGATGACTAATAGGTAGTAGTAATAAAATACCTCCAATAATAATTATTGAAGCAAAGCCAAAAATTAGCCTTAATCCAGGCATTAGCTTTATTTTATGTTTTAATTTCATAAAACCGATTATAAATGTTTAGAATAATAAAAACAAGATATAAATTATTTTTAAAATAATTTGATATAACTATAAATAAATTATGGTCTGATTATTAATAATCAAACCATAATATATTATTTTTTTAACTAGCTTTTTAAGAAATATTTTATTTTTCTTGTTCTAAAGCCAAAGTTCTTGTTGTTAAATCACAAACACTTTCAGGTCCATAATATTGAATAGCACCAGGGAATGTAAAACATGTATCAATTGCCCATTGATCTCTATGAGCTTTAAAGTAATTAAATGGTTTACCATCTAATTCTACTAATGCTTTTTTAATAACAGGTTTTTGTTCACCATGTCTTTGTTCCATATTCATCATCATTGTAATTGGAATACCACCAGCTACCCATTGTGAAGCAGGAGCACTTAAATTTTTAACACTTGATAAATATCCTGATAAACCACTTGCAATAAGCATAAAAGCATTAAATCCTAAACTATAACAATAATCAGCATCAAAATTTGATGGGAAGGCACATCTTCCTTCATATCCAAAGAAATGGTTTTGAGCACTAAACTTACCTGTATATGAGCCTTCTTTTTTCATTACTTCTAATTTTTTAGATACCATCTCGATTAAAAGTTTATCTGTTTCAATTCTTGATACTTGTACATTTCCATGAGGATCTCTATCCATTAATAATTGCATTTGAATGCTACTTGGAAGAATACTAAATACTTCTTTTGATTCTAAAGAAACATTATTCAAAATGAAATTTATTTGATCTTCTGTTTTTGTGAATTTTGAATAATCCTCAGCTTTTTTTGCTAGTAAATCATTTAATTCATCAATTAGAGCTTTTACTTCAGGGATAAATTCTACAAGACCTTCAGGAATTATAATTACTCCAAAGTTTAAACCTTTATTTCCTCTGTTTGCAATAATTGTACTAATATAATCAACTACACCAGAGAGGGAAGTTTTATTTTCTTCAATTTCTTCACTGATTAAACAAACATTAGGTTGAGTTTCAAGTGCACATTCTAAAGCAATATGTGAAGCACTTCTTCCCATAACTTTTATAAAATGCCAATATTTTTTAGCTGAATTTGCATCTCTTTCAATATTACCAATTAATTCACTATATGTTTTTGTTGCAGTATCAAATCCAAAAGAAATTTCAATTGCATCATTTTTTAAGTCACCATCGATAGTTTTTGGACAACCAATTACCTGAATATTAGCCTTTTGTTGTAAAAAGTATTCAGCTAATACTGCAGCATTAGTATTAGAATCATCACCACCGATAATAACTACTGCACTGATATCATGTTTTTGACAAGTATTTTTTGCTAATTCAAATTGTTCAATTGTTTCAAGTTTTGTTCTTCCTGAACCAATAATGTCAAAGCCTCCAGTATTTCTAAATGAAGCTAAATAATCAGCTGTAATTTCCATTGTGTTGTCTTCAATTATACCACTTGGGCCACCTTTAAATCCATAAAGTTTACTTTCTGGATTAGCTTTTTTGAGTGCATCAAAAAGTCCACTAATTACATTGTGTCCACCAGGAGCTTGTCCACCTGAAAGGATAACGCCAACATTAATTTTCTTTTTAATATCTTCATTGTTACCTTTTTCAAAGGATATTTTGTTTAATCCATAAGTGTTAGGAAATAAAGCTTTGATTTGTTCTTGATGAGTAGAAGATTGTGTTACTTCTCCTTTTACAGGAACTACTTGATCGATTGCTTCTCTTAATATAGCTGGAAGCTTTGGTTGGTACTCATAACGTGCACGTTGTAGAGGTGATAGATCCATAATTTAATAATCTCCGATTTTTTGGTTTTGTTTTTACAAGATAACTTGTATTAAAAAGATATTAAAATACAGTAGTAATTTCAAGACTTAATAATAAAAACAAGCACTAGAACTAAAGTAAATATTGTATTATTCTACTAAAAATCAATTTGGAGATGTAAATTATTATATGAAAGTGTTTGTAGATGCTGATTCTTTTTTGAAACAGATGCGAGATATTGTACTTAGAGCCGCTATAAAAAGAAATTTGGATATAACTTTTGTTGCTGATAGAAGTTTAAAAGATGTGCTAATTGCAAGTGAAAGTCATACTTCTATTTTAAGAAAAGAAACTCTTAGTAATAATCCAAAAATTGAAAAAGAAGAATTAAAAAAAATCACTAGCTCAATAAAAATGATAATTGTCGAAAGTGATAGTGATAGTGCTGATAATATGATTGTGGATTTAGCAAATGAAGGGGATTTAGCGATTACTCATGACATCCCTTTAATTGATAGATTAGCTGAAAAAGGTGTTTTAGTTCTTGATGATAGGGGAAATGTATTTACAGATAAAAACATAAAAGAAAGACTATCTATTAGAAATGCAATGACTGAACTTAGAAGCTATGGAATAAATGTTGAAAAAAACAAGAAGATGGGTTCTAAAGAAGTTAGACTTTTTGCAGATGCCTTTTCAAAAACTTTAGATAAATATAAAGAAGAATTAAGGCAAAATTAATCATTTTTTTTTATAATTATGTATGAGCAATTCTTATTTAGTTATATATACAAATCAAAAAGATTTAAGAAGTTTGAGAAAATTTGCACTTTATTCTTCAATCTATGAACAATGTGTTTTTTTCGATAATAAAAGTCATGTTGATTATGATCAATTTAAAGTATTAATTTATATGACTCATGATTTATTATCTTTAGTAAAAATTAAATGCAAGTATAAAAAAAATAAGCATTGTCATTTAATATTAGCCGACGGTGAAGATCTAAGTATTTTAAAAACATTAAATGAAGATAATTTTATTATTTTAAATAGTGATTGTAGAGTAAGTGAATTTAGAGAAAATTTATTATATTTAAATCCTAAACAAAAAGATGAAATTAATATAACAAAGAGAGAAAAAGAAATTCTCTCTCTTATCTTAAAAGGTCAAAATAATTATAAAATTGCAAATCAATTAGGAATAAGTGAGCGAACTATAGAGGCCCATAAAAGAAATATTTATATGAAAATTGGAGTACATTCAATAATTCAATTAACTCTCTGGGCTGTAAATAATAAATTAATCAAATAGCATAACTTGCTATCATTTGTTTTGCTTTTTCTAAATTAGCTTCATTAAATTGAGCTCCAATTTGAGATATTATTTCACCGGCCAAAATTGAAGCTATACGACCACATTCACTGATACTATAATTATTACAAAGGCCATAAAGGAAGCCTGCAGCATAAACATCTCCAGCACCTGTTGTGTCTACAGGGTTTACTGAACCATGAACAGGAACAATAAATATTTCTCCTTTGTGAGAAATAATTGATCCTTTAATTCCATTTTTTACTATAGCTGTTTCACATATTTGCCCTAATATTTTACAATTTTCAATAGGGTCTTCATTTCCAAACATAATTTTAGCTTCTTCTCTATTTGCAAAAATTATATCTATTTCTTTTTTAGCTAAATCTAAGAAAATTTCCTTATATCGAGCTACAGCAAAAGGATCAGCTATATCGAAAACTACCTTTGTATTTGATTCTTTACAAAGTCTTAGTGCTTTTTTAATTGCATTTTTTTGATTTTCTGTATCCCACATATATCCAGTAAAATAGAAATAAGAAGCTTTTTTAACACTTTCTTCATTTACATCATTTTCATTAAATAATCTATTAGCACAAAGATAAGTATTCATTGTTCTTTCACTATCTGGAGTATCAAAAATTATAGAAGAACCTGTTGCTTGATTACAATCTATTAGCTCATCTTTAGTATTGAATTTTTTTAAATTATTATGGTAATTTTTTCCAAATTCATCGTTTCCGACTTTTCCAGCTAGAATTGTATCAATACCTAGCATAGACAAAGCAATTATTGTGTTAGGACAAGATCCACCACAAGAATAAACTTTAGATTTATCTTTTATAAAATCAATTAATATTTCTCTAAAATCGGCATCTATTAATTGCATAATACCTTTAGTAAGATTTAACTTTTCTAAATCTTCATATTCAACACTTGTGATAATATCAATTAAAGTATTACCAATTCCATAGACTATTGCTTTATCTTTTTCCATAACGATAAAAATATTACAAAAAAAAGTAATATTCAAGATAATTTTTAAATTAAATTAATTTTTATATATTATTAATGGTATTTTGAAATATAACCACTACAAAAAATGTAGTGGTAAATATTTGAAATTTATAATTATTTAGAAATCAGCATTTCCAACTGTTCTTGGGTAAGGAATAACGTCTCTAATATTTTGAACACCTGTTACATATTGAACAATTCTTTCAAAACCAAGACCAAAGCCAGCATGAGGAACAGTACCATATTTTCTTAAATCTAAGTACCACCAATAATCTTTTTCATCCAAATCTAATTCTTTCATTCTTTTTTTAAGAGTTTCTAAATCTGATTCTCTTTCACTTCCGCCGATAATTTCACCAAGACGTGGTACTAATACATCCATACCTCTAACAGTTTTATTATCTTCATTGAGTTTCATATAGAAAGCTTTTATTTCTTTTGGATAGTCAGTCACAATTACTGGAGACTTGCAATAAACTTCTGTTAGATATCGTTCATGTTCAGTTTGTAAATCCGAACCCCATTCAACAGGGTATTCAAAAGCATCATTATTTTGGGATAGTACATCTATAGCTTCAGTATAAGTCATATGAGCAAATGGTGCATTAACAACTGCTTCCAAATTTTCTTTTACACCTTTTTCGACAAAATTAGAAAAGAAATTCATATCTTCTTCACATTCATTTAATACCTTATTTAATAAATATTTTAAGAAATCTTCAGCAACTTGCATATCTAATTTAAGATCACAGAATGCCATTTCAGGTTCAATCATCCAGAATTCAGCTAAGTGACGTTTTGTATTTGAGTTTTCTGCTCTAAATGTTGGTCCAAAAGTATAAATGTTTTTTAATGCCATTGCATAAGTTTCACCTTCTAATTGTCCACTTACAGTCAAATTTGCCATTTTCCCAAAGAAGTCTTTAGAATAATCAACATTTCCTTCTTCAGTTTTAGGTACATTGTTTAAATCAAGAGTAGTTACTTGGAACATTTCTCCGGCACCTTCACAGTCGCTAGTACTAATTAGAGGAGTATTAACATATACAAAATCGTTCTTTTGAAAAAATTCATGTACTCCAAAAGCTAAAGTGTTTCTTACACGCATAACAGCGCTAATTAAATTTGTTCTTGCTCTTAAGTGACCAATTTCTCTCAAATATTCAATACTATGACGTTTTTTTTGAAGAGGGTAATCTGAGCCAGCTTCACCTAATATTGTTATATCAGTGCTTTGCATTTCTACAGCTTGGTTACCACCTTCGCTCTTTACAATAATACCACGAGCTACAATAGAAGCCCCTGTATTAATCTTAGTTAGAACATCACTATTATTATTAAGGTTTGCCTTATCGATAACAATTTGCAAACCCTTGAGACACGAACCATCGTTAAGCTCAAGGAAGCATACGTTTTTGCTATCACGTTTTGTTTTTACCCAACCTTCTGCAATTACTACTTCAGTACTTGGGGTTTTCATTAATAAATCTTTTATTCTATCATTCATTATAGTTGCTCCTTGAAATTTCTGTCATTATCAAACTTAATAAGCCAATCAGTCAAGGTGTTTTATTAAAAATATACTATTTTAAACTTAAAAAAACACCTAATTTAATATCATATTATTTATCTTAAAAATCACAATTTTAGTTGGTAAATATTTACACAATTCAATAATTCTTTTCTATAATATTTATTATAATAAATAGATTTTATAAATCTTCACAAAAAATACATAAATCTTATTATATGTATAAAAACAATCTTAAAATGCAAGAAAACCAATAGTTAAAGTTTTTTTTGACAAAATTAAATAAATATGTCAATATTGACATATTGACTAGTAAGTGTAAAACAATTAATTTAAACACATATAGGAGTTACATATGGTTAAAACAGTAGCACAAATGTTTCAAAATAGCGTTGCTAAATATCCTGATCTTACAATGCTAAGTGAAAAGAATAAAAAAGGTGTTTTTGTAGATGAAAAATATTCACAAGTTGAAGATAAAGTAATCAAATTAGCTCTTAGTTTAAAAGAAACTTTTAAATTAGAGAAGCAAGAATTAATTGCGATAATAAGTGATAATAGAAAAGAATGGTTATACAGTGATTTGGCTTTACAATATATTAGTTGCGTAGATGTTCCTAGAGGACTAGATGCGACAGATATTGAATTAATTCAGATCCTAAATGATACTGAGGTTTCTATCTGTTTTGTTGAAAACTTAGAAACAGTAAAAAGATTTAATAATTTAAAAGAAAAATTCCCTAAACTAAAAATTTTGATACTAATGGAAGATTCTAATGTAGATTTTTCATGTGAATATGAAATTGTTAAATTATATGATTTGATTAATATTGGAAATCAATTATTATTAAGTAATAGTGAATTAAAAGATCAATTATATAAAGAAATTGCAAAAGGAAAAGAAAATGATTTAGCAACAATTATATTTACAAGTGGTACAACTGGAAATTGTAAAGGTGTTATGCTTACTAATGATAACTTTATTTATGAAGTTTCAAATCTGCAATCATTAGTTGATGATAAATTTAAACCAGGTCAGAAATGGATGACCGTTTTACCGATATGGCATTCACTTGAAAGAGCAGTAACATATGTTGCAATTAATTATAATCAAGCAATATATTATAGTAAACCAATTAGTAAGATAATGTTAAGTGATTTTCAAAAAGTAAATCCACATTGGTTTTCCTCTGTTCCAAGAATATGGCAATCAGTAAATAAGACCATTGAATCTAAGATTAGAAAAACAAAAGGATTCAAAAAAACTTTAAGTTTAATTTTAATCAAAAATGCAAAGAGATGGAAAGCTGGTTACAATATGTATCATGATTTATTGCCTAAATATAATGAAAATGAAAATAAGCTATTAAAAAAAGCTCATGGAATATTAAAAATGGTTTTTTATTACCCATTATACAAATTAGGTTATAAAATGATGTTTACAAAGATTAAAGGCCTCTTTGGAACAAATTTAATAGCTGGAGTGTGTGGAGGTGGTTCGATGCCAAAAGGTGTTGATGATTTCTTCAATGCTATTGGAATAACATTATTAGATGGTTATGGAATGACAGAAACTTCTCCTATTATATCTGTTAGAAATTTAGCTAAACCTATTTTAGGTACAATGCAAATTATCGATGGTTGTAGTATTAAAGTTGTTGATGAGAATAATAATGAGATAGGTGTTGGACAAAAAGGCGTACTAAAAGTTAAAGGTAGACAAGTAATGAAAGGCTACTATAATAACGAAAAAGCAACAAACGCAATTATTGATAGTGATGGATATTTAAATACTGGTGATTTAGTAATAAAAACTCTAAATAATGACATTTCAATTGTAGGAAGAGCAAAAGACACTATTGTTTTAGCAGGTGGTGAAAATTTAGAGCCAGTTCCAATTGAAGGAAAATTAAGTGAGTTAGATTTCATTGAAAATGTAATTGTTATTGGTCAAGACAGAAAGTACTTATCTGCACTTATTGTACCGAATTGGACATCTATAAAAGAATATGTTGAACAATTAAGTGAAAAATACAAAGATGATAAAGAAGCTATCCATGCCTTTATAAAAGAAAAAATTGATGAAAAAATAAATATTAAATTTGGTTTTAAATCTTATGAATTAATAAATAAATTTGTTTTACTTGAAAAACCTTTTGAGGTTGGAAAAGAATTAAGTGCAAAACAAGAGTTAAAACGGAATGTCATAGAAGAATGTTATAAGAAAGAAATAGATAATCTTTACGCTTAATTTACATACCTCAAAGTTATAAAAGCTTTGAGGTATTCTTTAATATTCACTTACAATAATAATTTTGATATATTCGCTTGCTAATTAGCAATTCATTTATTAAAATAAGGAATGTAATTGAGGAGTTTATGATACAAATAATTGGTACTAAAAAATGTAAGGAAACACAAAAGGCAATAAGAGCATTAAAAGAGAGAAATATAAAATATCAATTTGTTGATTTGCAAGAAAGAGAATTAAGTGCTAGAGAATGGGAAAATATATTTTCTCATTACGATGCTAGTCAATTAATAAATGAACAATCTGCGTTATACAAGAAAAAAGGTTTTTCTTATATGATTTTTGATGCAAAACAAGAATTAATTGAAAATAATATTTTGTTAATAACTCCAGTTTTGAGAAATAAAAATAAAGTTAAATTAGGTTTTGATTTAGAAACTTTAATAAAATGGAGTAATGAATGAATTTATATCATGCTGTTTTAGGCTCTGGTTCTTGTGGAAATAGTTATGTATTCTATGACGGGACAAGCTCTTTATTAATAGATCAAGGATATTCTTTTGTTCAATTTAAAAAGAAATTAAGTGAAACTGATGTTCCTTTAAATAGTATTAAAGCTATTTTTTTAACACATTTTCATCCAGACCATTGCCATGGATTAAAAACTACTTCAAATAAATTAAATGTACCTTTATATATAAATCAAGAAGCTATAGCAAAAGAACCAATAGTTTTTGAAAGATTAAAATTAAATAAAAACCATGTAAATGAAATAAGCGTAAAACAAGAATATCAAATTGGAAATTTTAAAGTAATCGCATTTAAAACTCTTCATGATAGTGGAGGCAGTGTTGGTTATTTCATAGAAAATAATGGTGAATGTTTCACCATTATAACTGATACTGGTGAAACTACTGAAGAAATGATTAAATATGCTAAAGAAAGTAATGTTTTATTTTTAGAATCAAATTATGATGAAGATATGCTATTAAATGGTTCTTATTCATATAAACTTAAAACTAGGGTAAAGGGAAAATGGGGACATCTTTCAAATATCCAAGCTTTAAATTTTATAAAAGAAAGTAATTTTAAAGGTAGTTTATTATATTTAATTCATTTGTCAGAAAAAAATAATGATGTAGAATTGGTTAAAAATCTTTTTAAATCAAAATTAACGCAACAAGAAATAATTGTATGCCCACGAGGTGAATTAATAAATGTTATGGGGAATAAATAATATATGAAAAATAAAAAGCAAAAGCATATGGAAATTATGACTTATAAAAAATGTTTATCTATTAAAAGAGATGATGGGCTTAGAATGCGTAGTGTTGATGAGTTTACCATGAATGCTTTATTGAGATGTACAGTAAGTAGAAACTTTAAACGACCTTTTATGAGTGTTTATGGAGACAATGACGTAATAACTTATGGTAAATTTAATTATATCATTCAAAATATTCGTGCTTTTCTTGTTAACAAAGGGTTAAAAAAAGGTGATAAGGTTGCTTTATTAGGAGAATCTTCTCCGAACTGGATGATTGCTTATTTTTCAATTACAACTATTGGAGCGATAGCAGTTCCAATTTTACCAGAATTTTCAAAAAAAGAAATTGCAAAAATTTTGGAACATAGCGAAGCAAAAGCAATTGTTGTAAATTCAAAACAGTTTGACAAAGTATCTACATTTTGTATTGATAATCCAAGAGCAGTTGTTAGAATGGATGATTTATTTTATATCCCTGAAAAATTGTTTTGTGATATTAAAGAAAAAAAGGATTTTGAAGAAGCTGCTGGTATTGATATAAAAAGTTATAAAAGAAGAGCAAAAGAAAATAAAGAGCTTGATGAAATAAAAGTAAATGAAGATGATTTAGCATCAATTATTTATACAAGTGGTACCACTGGTACAAGTAAAGGGGTAATGCTCTCTCACAAAAATTTAGTATGGAATGCAGATATTTCATCTGATGCATATGTAAAAATTACACCTAGATATAAATTTTTGTCTATTTTACCAGTTGCTCATGTATATGAATTTACAGAAGGTCAATTATTAATGATGATGAATGGTGCTCAAATTATTTTCTTAGGAAAACCACCTGCACCTAGTATTTTATTGCCAGCATTAAACAAGATTAAACCACAAATTCTTCTTTCAGTCCCTTTATTGATGGAAAAAGTTTATAGAAGTGCTGTATTACCAACAATTAATAAAAATAAGAATATTCAAAATTTAATAAAGAATCCAATTACTAGACCTTTAATTTATAGATTAATTGGATCAAAACTCAAAATTACATTTGGTGGTAGGGTAAAATTCTTTGGATTAGGTGGTGCTCCATTAGATAAAGAAGTTGAAGATTTCTTGTATAGAGCAAAATTCCCATATGCAATTGGTTATGGTTTGACAGAAACTAGTCCTTTAGTAGCAGCTTGTGGATATAAAAAGAGTGACCACAAGAGAGGTACAATTGGAAAATTTGTACCCAATGTCCAATATAAACTATTAAATAAAGATCCAAAAACAGGCGTTGGTGAAATTGTTGTTAAAGGTCCTGGTGTCATGAAAGGATACTATAAAAATAATGAACTAAATAAAGAAGTATTTACTGAAGATGGATATTTTAGAACTGGAGATTTAGGCGTCGTTGTTAAGAAAAGGCTTTTATTAAAAGGTCGTTCTAAAACAATGATTTTAGGCTCTGGTGGAGAAAATATTTACCCAGAAGCAATTGAAAGCATATTTAATAATCAAGAATTCGTAGAAGAAACATTAGTAATTCCAGAAGGATCTTCACTTGTAGCTTTAATTAAAATTGATTATGAAGCTTTTGCAAAAATAACAAAATTATCTTTTGAAGATAGTAAAGCCGCTGCTTTTGAATATATTAATAAACTAAAGAGAGATATCAATAAAGAATTAAATTCTTTTAGTAAAATTCATGAAGTTACTTTACAAGATGAACCTTTTCAAAGGACCCCTACACAAAAAATAAAAAGATTCTTATACTTAGATAGATTCAAGAAAGATAAAACTGGAAAAGATGAAGAAAATAAAGAATCAAAAGACAAATAATAATTTAGAGGACTAGATGCATAATACAGATATTAGGATTAAAGGTTATGAGCCCTTAGTAACATCAAAGGAATTACAAGAAAGAATTCCTACTACAAAAGAAGTAGACGCCCACATTGAAGATAGTAGAAAAATTGTAAATAATATTATTTTAAATAAAGATGATAGAATTTTAGCTATAGTAGGACCTTGTTCCATCCATGATCCAAAAGCTGCCATGGAATATGCAAAAAAGCTAAAAGAAATTTCATTAAAAATAAGTGACAAAATTTATGTAGTTATGAGAACTTATTTTGAAAAACCAAGAACAGTTGGCGGATGGAAAGGCTTAATAATTGATCCAGATATAGATGGAACTTATAATATTGAAAAAGGACTCGTTTTAGCTAGAACTTTATTAATTGATATAATCAAATTAGGACTACCTGTAGGTTGTGAGGTTTTAGATCCTGTTGTTCCTCAGTATATTGATGAATTAATGAGTTGGTCGGCAATTGGAGCTAGAACAACTGAAAGTCAAACACATAGAAATTTATCATCAGGTTTATCAGTTGCAGTAGGATTTAAAAATAGTACAAATGGATGTATTTCGAATGCTATTAACGCAATAAAAAGTGCTGCTTTACCTTCTGCCTTTATTGGAGTTGATAGATTAGGAAACATGTCTGTGATAAGAACTAGCGGTAATGAGTTAGGTCACTTAATATTAAGAGGTGGAAATAACGGACCCAATTATTATGATGAAAAAGTTGAAGAAGCAAGACAAAGTTTGATAAAAAATAATTTGAATCCCTCAATAATTGTTGATTGTTCTCATGCTAACAGTGGTAAAAAAGCATATAGACAGGAAAGAGTCTTAAGAAGTGTAATTGATCAAATTAATTTTGGTGAAGAAAGTATAAGAGGTTTTATGATAGAAAGTAATTTGAAATCAGGATCACAAAGCATTTCTGATGATTTAAATTTACTTGATTATGGAGTTAGTATTACTGATGAATGTATTTCAATTGATGAAACAGAAAAATTATTATTATCTGCTTATGAAAGTTTAAAAGGAAATAAAAAATGATAAAAGCATTAGTTTGTTTAGCACAAGGATTTGAAGAAACTGAAGCAATTGTTCCAATTGATATTTTAAGAAGAAGTGGAATTCAAGTTGACGTTGCAGGAGTTGATAGTACAGAAATTATCAGTTCTCATAATATTAAAATAGTTTGTGATATAGAAATTTCACAAGCTCAAGAAACTTACGATGTTATTGTTTTACCTGGAGGTATGCCAGGTAGTAGTAATTTAGCAAATAGTTTCGAAGTAATAAGAAGAGTAATTAATACATCACAAAACGGGTTTGTGTGTGCACTTTGCGCGGCTCCTGCTGTTGTTCTCGCTAATACAGGAATACTAGACAACAAAAAAGCAACCTGTTATCCATCAATGGAAAAAGTTGCACCATCAATTAATTTTACACATGAAAGAAGATGTATTGTTGATAATAAAGTAATTACAGCTCAAGGTCCTGGAGTTGCTGAAGAGTTTGCTTTTAGAATAGTTAAAGAAGTATTAGGTGAAGAAAAAATGCTTGAGCTTAAAAAAGGATTTATTGCACGTTAACAAGCCTTACATTTTAATAAAAGATTTACTAATAATCTTCCTCTCTTATTGTCTCCGTAATTAAGGCAAAAATCATGAGCTACTGTTTCTATATTTAGAGATGGTTGCTCTTTTCTTTGTAAATATAGGTGTTTTAAAAATGAAAAATATAAACATTCTCTTTGTTCTTTTTTAAAAGCTATATCAAATTCCCAATTTTTTATTAATTTACATACTGGTAAAAATATTTCATTTTTATATGATTCAATGGTCTCTTCTAAATTTGGATTTCTACCCAGTTTTTGTCCAAGAAAATATTTATGTGTATTTAATTGATCAATAATATTTTCAAAACAAACATCACCAAGTTCTTTTTTTACAACAAAATAAAAGTCTTTGAATTCTTTGTTAATTTTAGTTTCCATGTTTTCCTCAAATTAAAAAATTTTATATACAATTTTAATTTGTTCTTATAATAAACTTATCTTAATTTTTTGAAAAGGGGTAAGCTTGTAATTATAATGAATTTATATTAATAGTAATTTGTTTAACTAAAATTTAGATATTATTAATAATCACTTGTATATTAGTAAACAAATGAATCTTTTTTTTTAATTATATGTTTTTATATCTTATTGTTCTAAGATAGAATAAAATATAATATTAAAATTATAAATAAACTTTCTAATTAAATAATAGGAGAAGTATATGTTAATAAATAATATTACTGAGGCTATAGGAAATACTCCACTTGTAAAAATAAATAAATTAAATAAAACGTCAAATAATATATATGCAAAAGTTGAGTCATTTAATCCTCTATCAAGTATAAAGGATAGAGCTGCTTTGTTTATGATAGAAGAAGCAGAAAAAAAAGGGATGTTAAAACCTTCAAGTGTTATTATTGAACCCACAAGTGGAAATACAGGAATAGCATTAGCATATATTTCTATAATTAAAGGTTATAAATGTATACTTGTAATGCCTGATTCAATGAGTATTGAAAGAAGAATGCTTTTAAAATCATTAGGAGCAGAAATTGTTTTAACAAATGGAACTGAAGGTATGAGTGGGGCAATTAAAAAAGCAAATGAATTGGTTAAAAATACAGATAATAGTTTTATGCCTTCTCAATTTGATAATCAAGCTAATGCCTTAGCCCATTATAAAACTACAGCTCGAGAAATATATAAAGATTTAGATGGGCAGATAGATATTTTTATTGCTACTGTTGGAACAAGCGGGACTCTTACAGGTTGTGCCAGATATTTAAAAGAAATGAATCCAAAAATTAAAGTTATTGCTGTTGAACCTTATTCTTCTGATGTATTATCTAATGGAAAATCAGGATCACACAAAATTCAAGGAATAGGTGCAGGTTTTATTCCAAATTTATATAATAGTAATTTAGTTGATCAAATTATAAAGGTAAAAGATGATGATGCTTTTGAACAAAGTAGGAATTTATCAAAAAATGAAGCTTTATTAGTTGGTATTTCATCAGGAGCAGCTTTTCAAGCAGCAATAGACGTAAGTAATACAGTAAATGAGAAAAACATTGTTGTAATTTTTGCTGATAGTGGAGAGAGATATCTTTCTACAGATTTATTTAATTATTAATAACAAATTACATTTTTGAGGTACAAATGATAAATTTTGATTTAGAAAATACTCTCTTTTGCGGACAAAGTTTCTGTTGGAGAAGAGAAGATGAAAATTATGTGGCTGTTTTAAATAATAAAGTTTATAGAATTAATAATAATAGTGATATAACCGATCCATATTTAATTAATTATTTAGATATAAATTTTAATTATAAAGAAACATTAAATACAATTAAAGAAATGAATCCAGTACTAAATCAAGCAATCGAAACTTGCAATGAAATTCATATTTTAAATCAAGATTTATGGGAAACTATTATTTGTTTTATTCTTAGCCAAAATAATAATATAAAAAGAATTGAAGGAATCTATGATACTTTATGTAAAACTTACGGAGTTGAAGTTGAAAAAGGCTATTTTACATTTCCACGTCCAGAAATGATGAAAAATGTTAGTGAAAAGGAATTAAGAGATTTAAAAGTTGGATTTAGAGCTCCTTATATAATTGATGCAATAAATAATTCTGATTTACTTTTAACAATAGATACAATGGAAGGTGAAGAAGCAGATATTATTTTACAAAAAATAAAAGGTATTGGGCCTAAAGTTAGTGCTTGTATTAGACTTTTTGCTCTCCATGACTTAAATGTTTTTCCAAAAGATGTTTGGGTAAAAAAAATAATGAAAAATGTATTTGAGGGAAGTGATGAAAGTATATTTTATCCTTATGCAGGATTAGCTCAGCAATATTTATTTCATTATGCTAGACTTGGTTATTTAGATGAATATTTTAAAAACTAATAATTCTAGATAAATTTTAAATATATTTTTAGTGATATTATAATTTAAAACATATGAAATAAAATATTGTGTTTTAACTTGATATCACACTACTAAAATTTTGTTTATTTAATAAATCTAATATTAGCTAAAAAATATTAACCTATATAAAATGTGTTTTTACCATTCTTTTTTGATTTATATAGTGCTTTATCGGCACGATTTATTATTGTTTCACTGCTATCATCTTTTTTGTAAATGGATAATCCAAAACTCATAGTTACCTTTATTGAGTTTGTAAAATTATTATTACTTATTTTGTTTAATAAGAGTTGAATAATTTCTTGAGAATCATTAATGTTCGTATTTTTTTATCAAAATTGAAAATTCTTCCCCTCACCAGCGAGCTAAAAAGCCTGATGATGGGATATTTTGTTTTAGTAAATTACTTAGTTCAATTAAAACTTTATCACCAGTAAGATGTCCAAATTCATCATTTATTCTTTTAAAATTGTCAATATCGCCAATTATTATTACAAAAGGAAGTTTTTTTTCACTAGCTAATGATAGTTGTTCTGAGAGAATTTCATCAAACCTTCTACGATTGTAGAGCTTTGTAAGAGAATCTGTCATAATAGTTTTTTTTAGTTCTAAATTCATTTCCTCAATTTTTTTTTGATATTTTTTCTTTTCTGTTATATCAATACTAGAGCCAGCAATTTCAATTATTTCACCATTTTTTTCAACTGGGGATAAAAATGTTTCAAATATTACATCTCCAAAATTCATTTCATAATTACAAACTTCACCATTAAAAGCTTTTTTAAAATATGGCTTAATAATTGAATCCATTTCAGTCCCATAGATTTCTTTAACCGATTTGTTATAAACAATTTCAGTTGTAACCCCAAATTTTCGAGATATAGGGCCTTCATTCATTAAATAAACAAATTCACCATCTGTTTTGCGGATACCAATTCGAAAAATATTACTTGTAATATGTTTGACAGTAAAATGATAATTTTCATTAATTAGCCGTGTTGTATAAAAGGATTCAGTTGATTGCATTATCTCTCCTTAATTTTTGACACATAAAAAACTATTTTGATTTGTAATTATTATAGCATTGCTCTTTTGAGAGCTCAATAAAATAATAATTCACATTTAACAAATCAAAATAAGATTTAATAGTAAATGAAAAATGGATATATTAACAATTAAAAGGAAAATAGAGGTGGTTGCATTAGATAATTCAATTAAACAGCTTTAAAAAAAAGTACTCTTATGTAAAATAAATTTGTATGAAAATTGTACTTATGGTATAATATGAGTGTATTTATAGGAGGATTTATGAATCAAGGAACAATTTATACTATTGGTAGACAATTTGGTAGTGCAGGTCGACGTGTTGGAAGTGAGATTGCAAAAAAATTAAACATACCATTTTATGATAAAGAATTAATTTCTTTAGTTTCAAAAGATAGTGGATTAAACGAAGCCTTGATTGAAAATGTAGATGAAAAAGCTGCTAGTTCATTTTTTCAATCACTAATGGCTGGATCTAATCCCTTTGGTGCTTTCCCAATGGCAACTAGTAATTTAGGACTCCCAGATTTACCTATTAATGATAGAATTTTTTTAATTCAATGTGATGCAATTAGGGAAATAGCTAAAAAAGGATCATGTGTAATTGTTGGTAGATGTGCTGATTATGTTTTAAGAGAAGAAAAAAATCGTTTATTGTCAGTTTTTATTCATGCACCTTTAGATATAAGATGTGAAAGAGCTATTAATTTATATAAAATTCCTGAAAAAAAAGTTTCAAGTGAATGTCAGAAAAATGATAGAACACGAGCACATTATTATAATTATTTTACTGATCGCAAATGGGGAAAAGCAGATAATTATGACATCTCTGTAGATTCTTCAATATTAGGGGTTTCTAAAACAGCTGACTTTATTATTGAATTTGATAAATTGCGTAGAAATTAGAAAAAGTATTTAAAAGGATTATTTAATGCAATTTATTAAAAAGAACCCTAATTTAAGAGTTCAAGATGAGTTGAATGTTAATAACATAACCAGAATCCATAACTTGTCTTTTTTAGTCATATTTATGGAAGTCTTTATGATTATTGCTTCATATATCATTTCTATTCCTTCTTATTATAGGATTTCATATTATTTATTATTAATCTTAAGTATAATCTTTAACTTTTTTACTAATAATAAATTTAGTTATAAAAAATTATTACAAAGAATTATTGTTAATGTAGCCATTTATATTTTTTCGATATGGGGAATTATTATTTCAATAATTGATAATAATAGAGGGATTGCGCCTTTTATTTATTTAATTAATATTAGTTTAATTGTAAGTTTTATTACTGCAACCCCATTAGAAATGATATTGTATAATTTAATTAATGCAGTAATCTTTTTTATTGTTTTTTATATAAATAATTCCCTCTCATATCCTTTAATTATTAATATTGTAAGTTTTCACATTGTTTTAGTTATTATTTCTATTGATAGATATAAATCTATTACAACAAATATTGAAGATAAGATAAATTTAAAAAAGTTAAATCATGAATTAACAATCCTTTCTACTATAGACCATCTTACTGGATGCAAAAATAGAAGAGGCTTGATTTATGAATTTGAAAAGTATGAAGGACAAGTTGTTTTTGCATTATTATTAGATATTGACGATTTAAAAATAATTAATGACAAATATGGCCATGATATTGGAGATTTATTTATTTTAAATTTTGCTAAAATTTTGCAATCCAATTTTGGTCAAAATAGTATATATAGAATAGGTGGAGATGAGTTTTTTATTATTAGTAATGATTATTCATTAGAGACTTGTTTAAGAAAATATGAATTTTCTACAAGAGAAATTCAAGAAATATCTTTTGTAACTAATTCTGATATTAAAATGACAACAAGTGGTGGTTATCTTTATAATGTAATAACTAATTCAAAGGACTTTGATTCAATTTATAAAAAATTAGATTTAGCTTTATATTCAGCAAAAAGAAAAGGTAAAAATAGGTTGGAATTTACTGAATAATTATAAAATTAAATATTATTGGTTACTTTTCCTTTTTGATTCACTATATAAATAGATACACTTATTTTTTGTGGGACTAACATGACAATCCCATGCATAATTATTAATCTTTATTCTACACTTTGCTTTAAGCACTATATGATACTTACAAATTATTTTTGTGGTTGACAAACTGCTTTTTTAATTTGTTCACAAAGCTATTAATCATTATTTGTAATCAAAATTAAGCTTTAATAATAAAACTCGGTATATGAACCGAGTTTTATTATTAGATAGTCTAATTGATATATTTAATCAATTAAAAAAATACTTTTTGTAATTAATATTAATTATTTATTAATTGAAATCAAATCAATTTTAAAAATTAATAATGAATTAGGTTCAATATTTTGATTACCTTCTTCACCATATCCTACTTGTGGTGGTATCCAAGCAATAATTGATTCACCAGGAGTCATTTGCATTACTGATTCTCTGAAACCTTCAATAACTTGTGTAAGTTTAAATGTAGCAGGAGTTCCTCTTTCAAATGAGCTATCAATAATACTTCCATCTAATAAAGATAATTCATAATTAATTGTAACTTCATCTTCTGCTAATGGAGTATTTCCATTTCCCTGAGTTAATATTCTATATTGAACACCAGAATCAAGAGTTACAATACCAGGTTGTGTTTTATTTGAATCTAAGAATGCTTGTGCATCTGAAAGATTCTTTTCTTTCATTTGAGCTACTATTTTTTCTTGTTCAGCAGTAAATTTCTTTTCAAAATCTCTCATTGAATTTTCCATTTGGTATTGTGATAATTGAGAATCTCTTTGATAAGCAGCATCTAATACACCTTGAACAAAATAGTTATTATCAACAGGAATTCCAGAAGTTAAGAATTGTGCAGCTATTAAATAGCCATAAGCATATGCAAATTGATCATCTAAAATAGTTGGTTCATCTAATGCTTCAATCTCATCTAAGTTTGATTCAATCCCATTCTCAGCTTTCTTTGGAATTTCAGTGTTTTGGAATTGTTCTTGATAGGCTTGTACAAAAGATTGTAGTTGAGATACATTGAAGAAATCTTCTGTATCAATAGAAATAACATCTAATATACCACGAACAAAATAATTTGCATTAACAAATAAACCTTGTGAATTAAAACTTTGCATTAAAGAATAACCATAAGCATAATTAAATCCATGTTCAAGCACATTGTCGAAGCCATAATCATCTTCTGGTGTTTCTATTTGAGGTTCAGCAGGAATGAAGAAAACAGCTCCAGATGTAACATAAGGAGTAATGTATCTAATATTTGTTGAAGTAATGTTATCAGAATTTGTATTTAGGTTATTGAAACTTACATAATCACCAATTATATAAGAATCAAGATTATAAACTGTATTAACATTATTTTTGTTTATATTAACAGTAATTTCATTAGAATCTGTTAAAACATCAAATGAATAAATATTATCATTAACACTAATATTTTGAATCATAGCAATGGTTTCTGTTGATTTTATTTCTTTTGTACCTGCAGCAAAAACATTAGGTACAACAAAAAAACTTAATGCACATAGTGCAACAATAAAAGATTGTTTTTTAATTTTCATAAGTCTGTATTCTTCCTTAATTTATATATACATATAGAATTTACTTAACTTTAGGGCATGAGAGCAAAATAGTCAAATATAAAGTTTCTTATTTTATAATCAAAAATAATGGTATATTGATTTAATTTATTATTATATAAGAGTTTAAATAAATGAATTTATAAATATGTAGAAATGTGATTTATTTTGTATTTATTTTTATATGATTAAAGGATACTATTATCATACCAATTATAATAAATATGTGATAAAATAATTAAAAGAGAATTATTATGATAGAAACACTACCTTATTTATTACAACCCTATAATATTTGCCATTTTGAAGGTTCAACTTTTTATATTGGCAATCGAAAAACATTCCCCAAAGAAAAAGGATTTGTTGAATGTCAAAATTGCCAACAAATAGCAAATGCTTTAAAATTGATGATTACTCAAGGTGGTGGCCCATTACAAGTTGCTTTAACAGCTTTTAGATATATTGCAAGTGAAATGGATAATAATAATATTCCCTTTTCTTATACTCATTTAGAAAATGAAATTGATTATATTGTGAGAGCAAGAGTTACTAATACAACAATGAAAAGAACTGTTGATTCCGTTTTAAGTCAAATAAAACCAAGATTTATTGATCCAACTTTTAATACTACAGACTTAATAATTGAGTTAAATAGTGTTATTGATAAAATTGAAAAAGATTATGATGAAATTTATTATAAAATGGGAATTTTAGGCGCTTCTTTATTAAGAGATAATGATACTATTTTAACTACATGCTTTGCTGAACATACTTTTTTACTTTCTATTTATCTAGCAAAAGAGAGTGGAAAGCAAATAAGTGTTTTAGTAAACGAAACACGACCTTATTTTCAGGGGACACGTTTGACTGCACCAAGTTTAAATGAACTTTCAATTGATGTTAAGATTATTTCTGATTCCATGGGTTCTTTTTATATGGGAAAAAACATGATACAACATTATATGAGTGCAGCTGATTTAGTTTGCATGGATGGCACAGTTGTCAATAAAATCGGGACAAATCAAAATGCTATTTGTGCGAAATATTATAATATTCCGTATACAGCATTTGCTATTTCTCCAGATTCTACTAAAAAAACTTTTAACGATATTCAGATGGAATATAGAAATCCTAATGAGTTATTAATGATAAATGATAATTATATAGGAGATCCTAAAATTAATGCTCTATATCCAGCATTTGATATAGTAAAATCAGAATTAGTTACGAATATTGTGACAAATAAAGGTGTATTTAAACCTAATCAAATCAGAGGAGTTTTTGAATGAATGCAATAATTGGTGGGACAGGAATAGATGAATTATTTCCTCAAGCTAAGGTAATAGAAATAGATACTAAATATGGAAAAGCTCATTATATTAAAGAAAAAGATACCATAATTATACTCAGACATGGAATTACTCATGATATCCCACCACATTTGATTAACTATAGAGCTAATATCGAGGCATTAAAATTACTAAATGTAGATAAATGTGTTGGAATTTATACAGTTGGTTCAATAAGTAATAAATTGCGCCCTGGTGCTGTTTCAATTATAAATGATTTTATTGATTTTACTGGTGGTAATAGGATATCGACTTTTTCAACTCTTAACGATGTATTTCATATCGAAATGACTGATCCCTTTGATTTATCTTTAAAGGTTAAATTGAAAAAAGAAGCTTCTTTGTGTAATTTCCCTTTAGATGATGGAGGTGTTTATATCTGTACAAATGGACCAAGATTAGAGACTCCTGCCGAAATAAGGATGTTTGACCATTTTGGTGCAGATTTTGTAGGTATGACAGGATGTCCTGAATTTTCACTTATTAATGAAGCAAATATAAAATTTGTTGCTTTAGCATATAGTATCAATTGGGCAAGTGGAGTAAATCACGAAAAAGTTACTTTTATTGACACTCATGCAAGAGCTAGAATTGCACAAGCTATTATTTCATTTTGTGTTAATACGTTAAATGTTGCTGATTAGTCTTCAAATAATCTACATAATTCTACATTAAATATTTATAGTATTTCTTCTTATATTATGTACAATATAAATAAGATTAATTTTTAAGAAGGTGAAATATTATGAAAAAAGGTTCAATTGTAAGTTTGGTGTTTAGTTGTATTTTATTTGTACTAAGTGTTTCATTAATTATTGCAAGTTTTAGACAAGCTCTTACACCATTATCAATTCAACATTATGCTGAAGGGTTTACTATGAGATTGAGCATAAATAATTTAAGTTTGGCAATTTCATCAATTTCAATTATGTTTTTGATCTTAGGTTCAAGTTTATTAATTAGCTCAATTTTATTATTGATATTATCAAGTTATTTATTAGTATCTTCAAAGAAAGAAATTTCTGAAATTAAAGTTGATAATGTTAAAGTTGAAAAAAAATTAGAGAAAAAAGAGGAAACTCCTGTAATTGAATCAACTGAAGAAGAACCTAAGGCATAATAATATTTTCAATAAAAAAATCGCTGTTCATTTTGGATAGCGATTTTTTTAAATATTTAGACTTTTATTTTTTTATATAATACGCCAGATAGGAGTCGAACCTATGACCTACTGCTTAGAAGGCAGTTGCTCTATCCAGCTGAGCTACTGGCGCATATGTTATATTAAATAACCTCTGAATAAATACTTCATTATTATTATATTTTCAAGTAGTTTTTAATTTTTTTTTATTTAACTTGTTTTATTATACAAATTATTTTAAATTAAACATAATTAAATGAGGTGATTCAAATGATTAGAAAATGTAATGAAGCTGATATAGAAATATTAAATAATTATTTATACAAACGAAAAGAACTTAATTTGTTCGTAATTGGGGACATTGAAAATTATGGATTTAATAATACTAATTTAGAAATATTTATTGATTATGATAATAGAGTAAGAACTATATATCTTAGATTTTTTAATAATTTATGCGTAGTTTCATATGAATTATTTTTTGATTTATCCTTTATAAAAGAACTTATAAATAAATATTCGATAAGAAATATATCTGGAGAAAAAGATTTATTGGATTTGATTTCATTAGATGATTTTGCATTGAAGCCATATTTTTTTGCTTCTATTGATAAATTAGATCTAGAATTAGATACATCAAATGTAATTGAATTGAATAAAACGCATGTCCCTCAATTATTGGAGAAAACAAATAAAATATTTGATATGGATGTTACTGCTCCAGAATCATTAATATTAGAACTTGAAAATAAATCTAAACACATATATGCAATACTTGAAGGTGATGAAATTATTAGCTCAGCAAGCTCTAGTGCGGAATCTAAAGAGTTGGCAATGGTTGTTGCTGTTTTTACATTAGAAGGCTATAGACAACAAGGATACGCTCTAAAATGTGTATATGCTCTTTGTAATAGATTAATTAAAGAAGGAAAAACCGTTTGTTTATTTTATGATAATCCTCATGCAGCAAAGTTGTATGAAAAAATTGGATTTAAATTTAAAGGGTATTTTTCAAGTCTTCGTAAATTAAAATAGGATTAATAATATATAAAAAAGACTCTAATAACATAGAGTCTTTTTTTTACGCCAGATAGGAGTCGAACCTATGACCTACTGCTTAGAAGGCAGTTGCTCTATCCAGCTGAGCTACTGGCGCATTAGCGAGTTAAAACGTAACTCGCGATTGTGTTTATACGATATTATTTAATTATTTTCAAGTAGAATATTAAAAAAAGTTAAAAAAAATAGTCAAAAACAAGGATTCTATTCAAATTTTAATAAATATAAAAAAAATTAAACAATAATTTAGTATTTCTAAACTAAATTATGTTCTAAATATATTGAAGTTTTCTTGTTAATTGGATTGTTTATAATCAGATATTTACCATTGTCAATAAAATGACCTAAAGCCATTTCTTCACTAAAATTATAAACTTTTGCATAAAGAATATTGTTTTTAATTTCATAGTTCATAACAAAACTTTCACCACCACTAGTGTCTTTTATAATTAATTTATCTTTTAAAATAGTATAAGTTAATTCTCCAAGTAAATCCTCTCTAAGAATTGTATTTTTACTTAATGAACTTACTAATAAATTATACTCATCTACATAATTAATATTTTTATTTGTAATATTTCTATTAAATAAATATTCATCTACAAATTTACTTACTGATTTATTAGTAACAGAATATGATCCTAAATACTTTGTTACATTAATACTATTTATATTATAATCATTTTGATTATTTATTTGAGAAGTGTTATTACTTGTGTTTGCGAAATTTAATGTTGTTGCAGCCATAATACTTGTTGTAATTATAAAGGTAGTAATACTTCTAATAATTTTTGCTTTCATTTATTTATATCTCCAAATTTATTCTCAATAAATATATTTTTATTGAGTAAAGTAGTCAATATTAATAGTTGCTACTAAATCATATATATTATAATCTTTTTTTAAATAATAATTAAAGGGGTACAAGTTATGAGTAAATATAAAGAAATTTTAGAATCAGATAGATTGTTGTTTAGACATTTTAATATAACTGATGTACAAGATGTTTTTGAATATTCTAGTGATGAAGAAACTGTGAAATATCTTACATGGTCTGCTCACAAAAATATTAATCAAACAATTGAAAGTATAAATACTTTTTTATCTGGGGATAGTGTATATGCTATCGTTTTAAAAGATATTAAAAAGGTTATTGGTTGTTTTGATTTTAGAATTGTAGATGAAAATATTGCAACTTTTGGTTATGTTTTAAACCGTAAATATTGGAACAAGGGATATATGAGCGAAACATTATCTACTTTTATAAAATATTTATTCAATGAATTAGATATAAAAGAAATATATGCTATGCATGAAAGAAAAAATATTGCATCTGGAAAAGTTATGAAAAAATGTGGGATGACTTGGACACATTATATAAAAGAAGAGACAGTAAATAATAAAACTGCTGATTATGATCATTATAGAATAAAAAAAGCTACTATATAGTAGCTTTTTAAATATCGGGATAAAAGGACTCGAACCTTCGATATCTTGCTCCCAAAGCAAGCGCCATAGCCACTAGGCGACATCCCGTATAAATAATA
>RZYO01000115.1 GCA_009930325.1 Spirochaetia bacterium
TTGCATTAGTAATTGCAACTATATACTTTGCAATATTTATTGCAACCAATTGACCTATAAAAAAAGTAGAGGGGGGCGCATTTAATAATTCAAGTGATTTTTTTTATGTGTTTTAACAAAAATAGAAATTAAAACTTGACATATTTTAGATATGAAGTATTCTATATTAGACATGTACACACGTATGTATATTTTTTTAACTAAGTATACACACCTGTGTATAAAAGAAAGAGGAGGCTTTTTGATGAAAAAAGTATTAAGTATTTTATTAGTTATGTTAATTTGTGGAGCTACATTGTTTGCTTCAGGAGAAAAAGAAAAGGAAGATTCTAAGAAAGTAGTATTAAAAGTTGCAAACTATGCTCTTTTAGAAAGTGGCTATGAACAATTTTGGAAAGATGTTGAAACAAATTTTGAAAGTTCAAATCCAAATATTGATATCGAATGGGTAACAGCACCATATGGTGAAATAATGAATCAAGTAATCAATATGGCAGGTGGTGGAGATAAAGTTGATTGTATTTTTAGTGAAATCGACTGGATTCCTGGTTTTGAAGATGCAGGACTTGCCGCTCCAATAACTGATATTTTACCAGCTTCTTTTATTAATGATTTATATCCAGATGTTATGAAGGCTTTTGAGATTGATGGAAAAGCTTATGGTGTTCCTCTATATATCTCTCCATATGTATTATATTATAATAAAGCCTTATTTGAACAAGCAGGATTAGACCCAAATACACCACCTAAAACATATGATGAAATGTTGATGATGGCTAAAAAACTATCAATGTTAAAAGATTCTAATGGAAATAAGGTTTATGCATTTGGTCAAACTACAGCTTCTGTTCCTGTTTCAGGAAGTAGTATTAATGCAATGATTTTCAATTTTGGTGGTAGTGTTTTAGATAATAATGGTAATCTTTCTGTAGATAATCAAGGGTTTAAAGATGCTGTTCAAATGTTAAAAACTCTAGATGATTTATCATATAACCCTCAAAATGCAAAATTAAAAGATCTAAGAAACTTATTTGCTCTAAATCAATTAGCTATGTATTATGATCAAAGTTGGGGCTTTAATGGTGTTAGAACAATTAATCCTGATGCAGTAAACTTTGCAGCTAGTGCAGCACCTCTAAAAGGTGGAAATGGTTCAGGTCAATCTTTACTACAATCACATTGTTTTATTTTAGTTGATAATGGAGCTGCTAGAAAAGAAGCTTTAAGTAAATTTGTTCAATATGTAATATCAGCAGATGTTTTAGGTGATTATCTTGCTAATCTTACTCCAGCATATCCTGCAATAAAGAGTATGGAAGGTATGGAAAGTATTGAAAACAATCCAGTATTAAAAGGTGCAGCTTCTTCTGCTAGTAATGTAAAAGCACAACCTTTTATTCCTCAATTAAAAGATATTAATCTTGAATTATGTACTTTAGCTCAAGCTGTTACAGTTGGAGATGAAGATGTTAATCAAGCAATTAATGAATTCAAAACAAGAGCAAAATCTAAATTAAGTGAATAAAAAGAAATGAGAATAGGGTTCTAAGATTTTTCTTAGAACCTATTCTTAGGAGAAATATATGAAAACGCATAATCAAAAGCTGTCAAATAATAGTTATTCCTTTGTGCTAACAATACCTGCTACATTATTAACGATAGTATTTATTATTGTTCCAATAGTACAATCCTTAATAATGAGCTTTCAAAAATATGGTGTAAAAAATATTATAAGTGGAAAACCTGGAGAATGGAATAATTTTAGAAATTACACAAAATTATTCGAGTCAAATCAAATCCCTGATGCTGCTTATCATACACTTTGGTTTGTTCTTTTTGTAATTGTATTACAATTTATTATTGGAATGGCCTTGGCTATTGTTCTAAATAAGGAATTTAGAGGTTCAAGGTTTTTTAGATCTATAATGATGACACCATGGGTAGTTCCTACTGTTATTTCAGGTCTTATTTGGATGTGGTTATTTCAACCACAATACGGATTTGTAAAATATTTTATTTCAATAATAAGTGGTGGTTCTATTTCTGATTTAGCAATTTTGAATAATCCAAAAACAGCTCTTGGTGGAATTGCTATAGCGGCATTATGGAAGCAAATACCCCTTACTACATTATTATTACTTGCAGGACTTCAAAATGTGCCTAATTCAACTTTAGAAGCAGCAACAATTGATGGTGCTGGAGCAATAAGAAAGTTTGTCTCTATTGTATTACCTTATTTATCTCCTGTAATTAAAATTGCAATGTCTATGTCAATAATTGAGAATTTTAAGCAATTCCCATTATTTTGGACAATGACTGGTGGAGGACCAAATGGATCTACAACAAACTTTGCTATTCTAAGTTATAGAGAAGCTTTTGTATCAATGAATTTGGGTTCTGGTGCCGCAGTTACTACAATATGGATGATTATGATGATTGTAATTGTAAGTATTTATCAAAAGAGCTTTAAAGTTCAAGATTTAAGTTAGGGAGTGAAATAAAAATGAAAAAGAAAATACCTACATTAATTAAAGTTCTTGTATTAGTAATAATAATGTTGTTTTTATTATTCCCTATATATTGGATGCTTATAACATCATTTAAGACAAATATGGAAGCATATTTATATCCACCATCCTTTTTTCCAAAAAATTTTGTATTAGATGGTTTTATTAATTTGTTTACTCAAAATAATGAATTTTTTGTGTATTATTTTAACAACTTTTTAGTATCTTTTATTAGTGCTATATTAACCTGTTTTGTTGCTATTTTTGCTGGATATTCAATTGCAAGATTTAATACTAGATGGTCAAAAATATTTGTCGCAATATTATTATCATCTCAAATGTTTCCAATTATTTCTAGAATGATATCTTTATATTCTATGATGTCAAAAATGGGAATAATAAATACACGAAGTGGATTAATTTTAGCAATAGTAGCAGCACAAATCCCTTTCTGTTGCTTATTGTTATCAAGTTTCTTTGTAAATATTCCAAAAGAAATCGAAGAAGCTGCCACAGTTGATGGGGCTTCAAGGAATACAATTCTTTTTAAATTATTAACACCTTTAGTAACACCTGGTATATTGGCTGTTGGAATTTATGCGTTCCTAATGACTTGGGATGATTATCTTCATGCAGCAACACTTATTCAAAGCGATAATTTAAGAACTTTATCTGTTGGAATTAGCTTAAGATATTTAGGAGAATTATCATACGATTGGTCTCTTATAAATAGTATATCGGTAATAGGTACTTTACCTATGGTTTTGGTATTCTTTTTCTTCCAAAAGTATATGGTAAAAGGGCTTGTTGCTGGTGCAGTTAAAGGTTAATTAAAGTTGATTGGAGAATATTATGAAAGATAAAAGACAAGTAGTATTTGTTATGACTGATACAACAAGATGGGATATGCTTGGCTGTTATGGAAATAAAGATATGAAGACACCTAATTTAGATCAATTAGCAAATGAAGGTGTTAAATTTAATAAAAATTATACTACTCAACCAGTATGTGGTCCTGCTAGAAGTGCTATTTTTACAGGCTTATACCCACATTCTAATGGGGGGATTACTAATACTGTTTCTTTAACAGAAGGAGTTAAAACAATAGGGCAATATTTAAAACCTAATCAAATAAATAGCGCATATATTGGTAAATGGCATTTAGATGGTGGCGATTATTTTGGTAATGGGATTTGCCCTGATGGATATGACAAAGATTATTGGTATGATATGAGATGTTATATTAATGAATTAAGTGATAGTGAAAAAGTTTTAAGTCGACAAGAATCTGCATCTTTAGAAAATGGTGGAATTAAAGAGGAATTTACTTTTGCCCATAGAGTAAGTGATCGTGCTATTGATTATATTGATAAAAACTATGATAAAGATATGTTTTTGTGTGTAAGTTATGACGAACCACATCAACCATATTTATGTCCTGAACCTTATGCCTCAATGTATGAAAATTATGATTTCCCAAAAACTCCTAATTATTATGATAATTTAGAGAATAAGCCACTATACCAAAAACTTTGGGCTGGGGAGACTCTTTATGAAGATAAAGATAATCTAAAATTAAGACCTCAATTATTTTTAGGGTGTAACAGTTTTGCAGATTATGAAATTGGAAGAGTTTTAGATAAAGTGAAAGAAAAAATGCCTAATGCTTTAATTATTTTTACTTCCGATCATGGAGAAGCCTTGGGAGCTCATTCATTAAACTTAAAAGGTCCTGCTTTGTATGAAGAAATTACTCATGTTCCTTTGATTATAAAAGGTAGTTCTTTTTTACAAGCTCCTTCAAATGAAGAATATAATCATGTTACTTCTCATATAGATTTAGTTCCAACTTTATTAGATTATTATAATATTAATATCCCCCCTGTATTGGCAGGTAAAAGTATGAGATCTATTATTGAAAATCCAAAAGATAATATTTTAAGAGAAGAAGTTTTTTGTGAATTCCATAGATATGAAATTGACCATGATGGATTTGGCGGTATTCAATTTATGAGAGGTGTAATTAGTGATGATAGAAAATTTGCTGTTCATTTATTAGATAACACTGATGAATTATATGATACAAAAAAAGATCCATATGAATTGGACAACTTAATAGAAAATGAAGTATATTTAGAAGATAGAAATTATCTACATCAAAAAGTTCTTGATTGGATGAATGATACAAGAGATCCTTATAGAGGTTATCAATGGAAATGTCGTTATTGGAATAAGAATAAACCGAATTGGGATTGTGATGGATATACAAGACAGAGACCAAGTGATGCTGATGAGATAAAACAATTGGATTATGATACTGCTCTTGAGATAACAGAGAATATTAGGTATAAAATAAAAAAATCAATAAAGTAGGAATTATCATGAATAAAACTATTAAAAGAGTAACAAGAAAGGACGTAGCTGAGAGAGCTAATGTATCTCCAACAATCGTCTCTTATGTTATTAACAATAATAGATATGTAGATTCCGAAAAAAAGAAAAGAGTACAAGAAGCTTTATCAGAGCTTGGTTATAAGCCAAATGCGATGGCTAGAGCACTCAAGGGGAAAAGAAGTAATCATATTCTTTTTATTGTTGATGATTTACAAAGTGAACACTTTAGTAGAATTATGAAACAATTAGATTCTTGGGCATTTGAAAATAATTACTTCATTTCTCTTTGTGAAAGTAGAAACAGTGATAGTTTTGTTAATCAAGTTTATCAAAGATATTTTGATGCAGTATTGATTGCTTCAGGTACTTTCAAACAAAAACATATTCAAGAGTTAATTGATACTAAAATTCCTGTTGTTATTTTAGAAATGAGAAAATATGATAAGCTAAATGGGAATTTTGGATTAATAAATACCGGTTTATATGATGGCGCTAGATTGTGTTGTAAAACATTAATTAATAATAATAGAAAAAAAATATTGTTTGTTGATAGTTTTCAAACGCTTTCTTTTACAAAAAGTCCAAAGGATGATTTTAGATATAAAGGTTTTCTAGATGAATTAGAAGAAAATAATTATAAAAAAGATATTAACTATAAAATTGTAAGTAATTGTAAAGATGAAAGAGAATTATCAGATGCTATTGATGATATATTAAACTCTGGGTTCACTATTGATGGAGTTTTTGGAAGAACTGACTCTGTTGCAATTCATACTATGTATAAATTAATTGATAAAGGTTATAAAATCCCAAGAGATTGTTCTCTTATTGGCGTAAATAATGCAAGGATATCACGATATACTACTCCACAATTATCAACTTTAGATATTAATAGAGAAAAAATTGGAGAATCCATTATTCTTTTGTTAGACCAAATGTTTAATAATAAAATAGAAAATAATTTAAATATTTCTCTTGAAACTACCCTAATTAAAAGAGCAAGTCTTTAGGACTTGTTAATAAAAAAAATAAAAGTTAATATTTGTGCTAGATGAAACAATTACCAAATAATAAATTAATATTTTCTAATTCTTATTTATTAAAATTAATTCTTCCTCTTTTTGGAGAACAATTTTTTTCCATCTTAGTTGGAATTATTGATTCTATTATGGTAGCTTCTTGTGGAGAATCTGCAATAAGTGGTGTTTCATTAATTGATACAATTTATGCTCTATTTTTTTTCTTAGCAACAGCATTCGCAACCGGTGGCGCAGTAGTTACTAGTCAGTATCTTGGAAGAAAAGAATATAATAATGCTAAAGGGGCAGCAAAACAATTAATATATATATCAGTAATATTTGGAATCTTAACTGCTCTATTTTTTATTCCTATTAAAAAACAATTAATATCATTAATATTTGGAAATCTTGAAAAATCAGTCTTTGATGCAAGTATTACATATTTTGATTATATATTTCTTTCAATTCCTTTTTTATGTCTATTTTCTTCAGCATCTGCTCTTTTTAGATCCGCTGGTAATAGTAAAATATCTTTGCAAGTTTCAATTATCATGAATATATTAAATGTTGTTTTTAATGCAATTTTAATATATGGCTTAAATATGGGAGTCAAAGGGGCTGGTATTGCAACTTTAATCTCTAGAGCTGTTGCCGGCGTATTGATGATATTCTTTATTACTAAACTAAATACTCAAATTAGAATAAAACAATTGTTTAAAGTTCGATTTAATTGGTATTTTTTAAAGAAAATTTTTGCTATAAGTATTCCTAATGCAATTGAAAATAGTGTTTTTCAATTTGGTAAAATTGCAGTGCAGAGTCTTGTTGCAAGTTTAGGAGTTGCCTCTATTGCCGCTAATGTAGTTGTTGGTAACTTATGTACTTTTGCTAATTTACCCGGTGTAGCAATATCTTTAGCTTCAACAACAATTATTGGACAATGTTTAGGCGCTGGAGAAAAAAAACAAGCAAGGCATTATTCAAAGATATTAATATCAATATCAGTTTTAGCAATTTCTATTTTTGCTTTTGTATTAATTCTTTTTAGAAATCCCATAATAGCATTATATAACTTGACACCTACTTCTGCGTCTCTAGCTTCATCAGTTAGTTTTATTGTTTTAATAATGACTTCACTTTTATGGACATTTGCTTTTTCTACTCCAAATCTATTGAGAGCAGCAGGGGATGTAAAATTTACTTTAGTTTGTTCAATTATCAGTTTGTTTTTATTTAGAATTACTGGAGCCTATGTCTTTACAAAAATCTTTGAGTTTGGGTTAATGGGAATTTGGCTTGCTATGATAGTAGATTGGATTTGTAGATCTTCTTGCTATTTATTAAGAATTAAAGGGAATGTTTGGTTAGAAAAAAAAGTTATTTAACTTTATTTCTATTGTAAATTTTAATGAATAAAATCAAATATTTCTTTTAATTATAAATATCTCCTCTTTAATAATAAATTTAGTTTTTAATAAATATTTCATTCTTCAAATTAATGTGGTTGACAAGTACTAATTTCTAGATTAGTATTTAAATATAAAGTTTGTATACAAATTTTATATTTGGATACAAATATATGAAGGATAATTATGGGTGATTTTATAGATAGTGCAACAGTAATCTTTGAAACATTGAAAGAAGAGATATTAAATTTGACAATAAAACCAGGTGAAGCTGTTATAGAGGCAGATATTTGTTCTAGGTTTTCTGCTTCAAGAACTCCTGTTAGAACAGCTTTTCATAGATTGTCAGATGCAGGTCTATTGGAAACAGTTAGATATAAAGGTTCTAGAGCTCCCTTAATAAATCATGAAATAGTAAAACAGTTAATTTTTATGAGAATTTCAATAGAAGAAAAAGTTTTACTGGAATATATAGATATTTACGACCAATTTTCATTAGCAGATGCTTATAATGCTTTAAAAAAGCAAGAATTAAGCTTAGAGATTGGGGATTTCTCGATAAAACAATTTTATAAAGATGATGCAAATTTCCATAAAATATGGTTTGAAAGATGTGATAAATTATATTTATGGTCATTATTACAAGATTTAAGTATAGATTATACTCGCTTTAAAACCTTAGATATTGTTACAAAAGAACCGTGCTCGGAGATTCTATTAGAACATAGAAATATGTTAAATGCGATTGAATCAAAAAATAAAACTGAAATTAAAAAATTAATTGATAAACACTTAAATGGTGGTATTAGAAGACTTTCAAGTATGATGGAAACAAAATACTCTTCTTATTTCATTCATTAAGTACCATATTTGGAGGAAGAAATGGATATTCGCTATTCAACAGGAAAAGAACCTTTTAAAACAATGACAACTGAACAACTAAGAGAAGAGTTCTTAATTCAAAACATTTTTATTGAAAATGATGTAACTTCAACATATTCACATGTTGACAGAATTGTAACTTTAGGAGCAATGCCAACAGACAAAGAAATTGCATTAGATAAAAACATTGATGCAATGGGTGATTTTGGTGTTAATTTCTTTTTAGAAAGAAGAGAATTAGGCATTATTAACATTGCTGATAAAGGTTATGTAAAAGTAGATGGTAAAGAATATGTATTAAATCATTATGATGCTCTTTATTTGCCAATGGGAACAAAAGAGGTTCTTCTATCAAGCGAAGACAGTAAAAAGCCAGCTAAATTCTATATGAATTCAACTCCAGCACATACTGCTTTCCCAGCTAAGTTAATTACATTAGAAGATGCTAAACATTTACACTTTGGCTCTTTAGCAGAAAGTAATGAAAGAACAATTAATCAATATATCCATCCAGATGTATTAGACACTTGTCAACTTTCCATGGGATTAACTCACTTAGTAGAAGGTTCAGTATGGAATACTATGCCAGCTCATACTCACGAAAGAAGAATGGAAGTTTATTTCTACTTTGATGTACCAGAAAATCAAGCAGTTTTCCATTTAATGGGTGAACCATCACAAACTAGACATATTGTTGTTCATAATGATGAAGCAGTAATTAATCCTAGTTGGTCAATTCATTCAGGTTGTGGAACAAAGAATTATACATTTATTTGGTCCATGGCTGGTGAGAATAGAACTTATAGTGACCAAGATTGGATTAAAACAGAAGATCTTAGATAGGAGTTTTTATGAGTGTTAGTTTTAGTTTAGAAAATAAGGTAGCTTGGGTAACAGGAGCTTCTTATGGAATTGGATTTGCAATAGCAAGTGCATATGCAAATCAAGGTGCAAAGATTGCT